>NZ_CP113916.1:1500000-1694003 GCF_029395455.1 Lactobacillus sp. ESL0785 | reverse complement strand
ATCCAACAAAATATCTCCTCCAATAATTTTAAGCATTATTTATTTTACCATCTAAGTAAAATGTTTTCCACAAGTGAACAAAAGAAATCAAGAATTCACAAGTTGTGGATAAATATTTTGAAGAAATCAACAAATTTTGTGGAATTGGCAAAATAAAAGAACAAAATTTTATTTATCTGTTGATAACTAATACTAAAATAATAAGGGATTTGTCCTATTTGTGCATAATATGCACATGCTGTGGATATTGTTTTGCACAGGCTGGCAATTGTGAATAACTTTGATAATTATTCTGTGAAAAAAATAATTGTGGAAAACTTTAAAGAAGAAGTTTTCCAGACTAACTGTTAAATAATAATAATGTCATTGACCATTGAAAAAAATAATTAGTAATTTTACTTGGTTTTTTACTTTAATCATGCTATTCTAGATATTAAATTGTGCAGTTAGCATATAAAAATGGAGGTGTAGTTTAATGACAACTAAGAGAACTTACCAACCTAAAAAGCGTCACCGTTCACGAGTACATGGCTTTATGAAACGGATAAGTACATCTAATGGCCGCAAGGTTTTAGCTAGACGCCGTGCAAAAGGTAGAAAAGTCTTATCTGCTTAAACCACTGAATCCCAGTGGTTTTTTTAGTATACAAGAGTGGAATGAAACGTTTTGAGAAAGTCTTATCGAGTTAAAACTGAAAGTGATTTTCAGCGAGTTTTTAAATCTGGTAATTCAGTAGCAAATCGGGCCTTTGTCATCTATAAAATAGATAAAATAGAAAATAAACACTTTCGTGTAGGGATTTCTGTTGGTAAAAAGGTCGGACATACTGCCGTTGTTCGCAATCGGCTCAAGCGTTATATTCGTGCAGTTCTGAGTGAAATTAAGCCGGTAATTGAACCGCAAATTGATTTTCTAGTAATTGCTAGACCATATGCGCGTGATTTCAAGATGGCTGATGTTCGGAAAAATCTGCTGCATGCACTCTTTTTAGCCAATATTATTGAAGAAATACCTGATGAAGTTGAGGAAGATTAGAGTGAAGGACATTTTAACTAAGAGAAATGTCAAGCGTCTGCTTGTGCTTTTGGCAGTGGTTGCGCTCGCCGTTGTTTTAACGGGGTGTGCTGCTCAAACTAATGCTAAGCCGGCGCCAGTTTCGCATACTAGCGGCAGCTGGTGGAATCGCTGGATTATTTATTATATGTCAGCCTTTATTTTGTGGCTGGCTAAAATTATGAGTAATAGTTATGGTTGGGCAATTATTGTTTTTACCATTATTGTGCGGGTCATTTTATATCCGCTCAGTGCTATCTCTATTAAAAGTACGACTAAGATGCAGTCGATTCAACCAGAGATTAATGCGTTACGTAAAAAATATCCGGGTAATGATACAGAATCACGAACACTGCTGTCGCAAGAGACTAATAAGCTTTATAAAGAAGCGGGAATTAATCCGTATGCGGGCTGTTTGCCACTCATTATTCAACTGCCAGTTATGTATGCCTTGTACGGCGCTATTTGGCAGACACCACAACTTCAAACAGGTCATTTTTTGTGGATGGATTTAGGTAAGCCTGATCCTTACTTCATCATGCCGATTTTGTCGATGGTTTTGACATTTGTATCAACTTACATTAGTCAGTTGTCAACGCCGAAGGAATCACAAACAGGCTCAACTAAGCTGATGACTTATGGGATGTCGATTATGGTTGGGGTAATGGGAATTTATTTCCAGTCTGCAATTGTCTTGTACTGGGTGATTTCTAATCTCTTCCAGGTTGGTCAAACTTTCATCCTGCAAAATCCGATTAAATATCGTAAACAGCAGGAAGCCAAAGCTGAGGCTGAACGTGAGCGTAAGCGGCAACTTAGAAGAACTTACAAGCGTTTGAAACGACGCAAATAAATATTTTAATCTAAAGTGATTTTTAGATAAAGTAGTCAAAGTGCTTTATACATCACGATTTTTTCGTGGTGTTATAATGCGCTTTTTTTATTGGAATTTATTTATAGGAGGAGAAATTATGAGTCAAACTTTAACTGAATTTGATACGATTGCGGCAATTTCAACGCCAATTGGTGAAGGCGGCATTTCAATTGTGCGGATGTCAGGTGAGGATGCAGTGAAAATTGCTAATCACGTTTTTAAGGGTGCGAACTTAGCTAAAGCTCCAAGTCATACCATTCATTATGGTCATGTGGTTGAACCAGAAACTAAACAAGTAATCGATGAAGCAATGGTAACGGTCATGTTAGCACCGAAGACTTTTACGCGTGAGGATATTGTTGAAATTAATTGTCATGGCGGGATTGTTGTGACTAACCGAATTTTACAATTACTCTTAAAAGAGGGTGCGCGGATGGCAGAGGCCGGTGAATTTACTAAACGAGCTTTCGTTAATGGTCGGATTGATTTGACTCAAGCTGAAAGTGTCATGGATATTGTGCGAGCTAAGACCGATAAAGCACGTCAAGTGGCAGAAAAGCAGCTTGAAGGCGGTTTATTGGAAAAAATTCGCGTTATGCGACAAGAAATTTTGACTACCTTGGCAAATGTTGAAGTTAATATTGACTACCCTGAATATGACGCGGATACGATTACGGCCAAGCAAATGGCTGACGTTTCCAAGGCAGTGAGTGCAAAAATTGATCAATTGCTGCAAACAGCGGCGGAAGGAACGGCTTTGCGTAATGGGTTAGCAACTGCAATTATTGGTCAGCCGAATGTGGGTAAATCTTCACTACTTAATTATTTGACCAAAAGTGACAAAGCAATTGTTACTGATGTTGCGGGCACCACGCGTGATACTTTGGAAGAATACGTGTCCATTAAAGGAGTACCGTTAAAATTAATTGATACTGCAGGAATTCGTGACACTGATAATAAAGTTGAAAAAATTGGTGTTGAGCGTTCAAAAAAGGCCTTGGTTAAATCAGATTTAGTGTTATTATTACTGGACTCGAGCCAAGAATTAACTGCTGAAGATCGCGTTTTAATTAATGTAACTGCAGATAAAAAACGAATTATTATTTTAAATAAAACGGATTTGGGGCAAAAATTGTCAGTTGAACAAATTAAAACGTTAACTGGTAGTGAGGTTATTGCTACGTCCATTTTGCAAGAACAAAATTTGGATCAATTGGAGGAAGTTATCAGAAAATTGTTCTTTAGCGGCATTGAAAATTCTAATGATCAAGTAATGGTAACCAACCAGCGGCAGGTAGGATTGCTGGAGAAGGCTAAAAAACAGCTTCAGGACGTTATTCAGGCGGTTCATGATGAGGTGCCAGTAGATATTGCTCAGATTGATTTTAACGGTGCCTGGGACACATTAGGTGAGATTACGGGTGAGAGTAGTCCTGATGAATTAGTTAATGAATTATTCAGTCAATTTTGTTTAGGAAAATAGGGGATAGAATATGATTAAGAATTACGATTCCAATGACTATGATGTCATTGTTGTTGGTGCTGGGCATGCAGGTAGTGAGGCAGCTTTAGCTAGTGCCAGAATGGGGCAAAAGACGTTATTATTGACGATTAGTCTGGATATGGTTGCTTTTATGCCATGTAACCCATCGGTTGGCGGTCCAGCCAAGGGGACAGTTGTTCGTGAAATTGATGCTTTGGGTGGACAAATGGGTAAAAATATTGATGCCACTTATATTCAGATGCGGATGCTAAATACGGGTAAAGGACCAGCAGTTCGAGCTTTGCGGGCGCAAGCTGATAAGTGGCAGTATCATGATCAAATGAAGGGCGTCATTGAGAACACGCCTAACTTGACATTGCGACAAGCAACAGTTGATGAATTAATTGTTGAAAATGGTGTCTGTACAGGATTAATTACTAATACTGGTGCACGTTATCATGCTAAAAGTGTAGTTTTGACAACTGGAACTTCGGCACGTGGGCGGATTTTTATTGGTGAATTAAATTATTCTTCAGGACCTAATAATACGGTACCAGCAATTAAATTATCTGAGAACTTAGAAAAGCTGGGCTTTAAATTGCGGCGCTTTAAGACTGGTACACCACCGCGAGTTAATGGCAACACAATTGATTATTCTAAAACTGAAGAAGAACCCGGCGATCGTGAACCGCGCCATTTTTCATTCACTAGTAGGGATGAAGACTATTTGCGTAATCAAGTTTCTTGTTGGATGACTTACACTAATCAAGCCACTCATCAAATTATTAACGAAAATCTTGAACGTTCACCGATGTTTTCTGGACAAATTACGGGTGTTGGTCCGCGTTATTGTCCCTCAATTGAAACTAAGGTAGTGCGATTTGCGGATAAGCCGCGACACCAGATCTTTTTAGAGCCAGAAGGGAAAAATACTAAAGAAGTCTACGTTGGTGATTTTTCAACTTCCATGCCGGAAGAAATTCAGTTGCAGATGCTGCATACAGTGGCTGGACTTGAACATGCCGAAATGATGCGGCCGGGTTATGCAATTGAATACGATGTTGTTGACCCATGGCAGTTGAAGCATACTTTGGAAACTAAAAATATTAAAAACTTGTTTACTGCAGGACAGATGAATGGCACGTCTGGTTATGAAGAAGCTGCCGGTCAAGGCTTGATTGCTGGTATTAATGCGGCTTTACGTGCTGCGGGTAAACCCGGTTTTACTTTAGGTCGTGATGAGGCTTATATCGGTGTCTTAATCGATGACTTAGTTACTAAGGGAACTGAGGAACCATATCGTTTATTAACCTCACGTGCAGAATATCGGTTAATTTTACGTCATGATAATGCTGATTTACGCTTAACTGATAAGGGTTACAAGCTAGGACTTATTTCTCAGTCGCGTTATGCTGCGTTTCAGGCAAAGAAAGAACAAATTGCAGAAGTTAAGTCAAAATTGGCTAGTTTAACTATTCATCCGAACTTTGAAATCCAACAATATTTGAGTGGTATTGGTGAAAGTGCAATGAAGACTGGTGTTAAAGCAGATGTCTTTTTAAGACGTCCTAAAGTAACAATTGATGACATTGAACGGTTAACAGGGATGCCAATTTCGCCAGATCGCTATGTTAAAGAGCAAGTTGAAATTAATATAAAATACGCTGGTTATATTAAAAAAGAACAAGTTCAAATTGATCGACTTCACCGGCAAGAGGCTAAAAAAATTCCAGCAGGCATTGATTATAATGCAATTGATGGGTTGGCAACTGAGGCAAGACAGAAATTTGCCAAGATTAGGCCTGAGACATTGGCTCAAGCGGAGCGGATCTCTGGAGTTAATCCAGCAGACTTGGCTATTTTGAGTGTTTATATTCAAAACGGTCGTTATACAAAACTTAAGAAGTAAAAAATATTTAAAAATTTTTTTACATTTAAAAATTGCCAATTATGTTTGGAGAATGATCAACTAATAACAAGCATTAACATTGACATAAAAGCGTTATCAATGTTAAATCTGATCAAATTGTGAAAATGTTTCTTTTTTAAAGCGATAATCCCAGTACTTTATTAACGTTAGTGCGTACTTGAAATTGTGAAATTATATGTTTTAATACAATATGTAAGTAAACATGTATTTAAGGAGATGCACTTAAAAATGACAAAAATTAATGGCGCAAATGCAATGCTCCAAGTTTTGTTGGACTGGAACATTGATCATATTTATGGGTTCCCAGGTGGCTCATTTGATTCAACAATGAATGCGATTCACGATTTTAAGGGTAAGATGAACTATATTGAAGTTCGTCATGAAGAAGCTGGTGCTTTAGCAGCCTCAGCAGAATACAAATTCACTGGACATGCTGGTGTATGTTTTGGTTCAGCTGGTCCTGGTGCTGTTCACTTGATGAACGGTTTGTACGATGCTAAATACGACAAAGTTCCAATGGTAGCAATCGTTGCTAATGTACCAACTAGTCGTCAAGACATTGACTTCTTCCAAGCTTTCGATGAGAAGCCTTGGTTTGACAGTGTTGCTGTTTGGAATCACCAAATTAAGGCAGCTGATCAAATTCCAGGCATGATGGATGAAGCTCTTCGTCAAGCTTATGCTAAGAAGGGTCCAGCAGTTTTAATCCTGCCTAAGGACTTTGGTTGGGCTAAGATTAACGATAACTTCCGTGTAACTTATAATTCATTGGAAGCTATCCCTAACTATGCAGCACCTAAGAAGACAGATGTTGCAGCAGCTGTTAAACTGCTTCAAGAAGCAAAGAACCCAGTAGTTTACTATGGTATGGGTATGAAGGGTCACGGCGATGTTTTGAAGGCATTTGCTGACAAGTTTAAGACTCCAATTATGTCATCAGTTCTTGCTAAGGGTATTGTTGAAGACAAGTTCCCAGCATATATGGGCTCAATTGGCCGTGTTGCTCCAAAGCCAAGTGATGATATTCAAACTCACGCTGACTTAGTTGTTTGGGTTGGTAACAACTCACCATTCTCAGTCTTCTTCTTTAACCCAAAGGCTAAGGTTATCCAAATTGACGTTGACTCAGAAAAATTGGGTAAGCGTCACGCAGTTGATGTTCCAATTTTGGCCGATGGTGCTAAGACTTTGCAAGCAATGATCGATGCTGGTGAAGATCGTGAAGAATCACCACTTTACAAGGCTGCTATTGCTGACCGTAAGAATTGGGAAGAATGGGAAAACAGCTTTGTTGATTCAGATGAAATGCCAATTCGTCGTGAACCAATCTTTGACATCATCAACAAGTATGCTGCTGATAATGCAATGTTTGCCATTGATGTTGGTAACATTAACATTGACTTCCAACGTTTGGTAAACTTGCACGATGAACAAACTTGGGCAACTTCAGGCTTGTACGCAACGATGGGCTTTGGTACTCCTGCATCACTTGCAGCAGCTACTACTCATCCAGAACGTGAAGTTTGGAACCTTGGTGGTGACGGTGGTTTTGCCATGATGAACCAAGAATTGTTAACTCAAGCTCGTTACAACATGCACGTTTTGAACGTTGTCTTTACTAACGAAACTTTAGGTTACATTCAAGCTGAACAAGAGGACGAATCTAATCAACCATTGTCAGGTGTTATTCTTCCTAACAATGGTTGGGCAAAGGTTGCTGAAGGTATGAACGTTAAGGGTGTAACTGTACATACTAAGCAAGAATTCGAAGACGCAGTTAAAGAATTTAAGCAAATGGATGGACCAATGTTAATTGACATTAAGTTCACTCACGAAATGCCTTACTCAACTGAATTGAACACTCTTGATGACCCAGCATTTGTTAAGAAATATCAAGCAGAAGCTTTGAAGCCATTCAGTTACTTTGCTGATAAATATGGTGTTGTAGAAGAT
Source organism: Lactobacillus sp. ESL0785 (assembly GCF_029395455.1). Lineage (NCBI taxonomy): Bacteria > Bacillati > Bacillota > Bacilli > Lactobacillales > Lactobacillaceae > Lactobacillus > Lactobacillus sp. ESL0785. The sequence continues at coordinate 1,686,709 of NZ_CP113916.1, read as the reverse complement.
ACTGCTTCAGGTGCTTCCGAAGAAGAGGAAGAACCTGAACCAGAAGAACCTGATACAACTTCAGGTGCTTCAGAACACTAGTAGTTAATAAACAAATTTTAATTATTTTTAGAAAAACGAAATCAATTTATTTATTGGTTTCGTTTTTTGTTGTTAAAAGTATAAATATAACCGCTAAAAAAATAGATAGCTTGATTTTGTTCGGTTAAACAGAATTACTGTTTGGTTATCAGCTGATATATTTAAGCATTTATTTCTTTTTATATTTTGTTAGTTATCTTCTGAAGCTTGATGTACTTGCAATTCAGTTACTTGTAATTATGAAATTATATGTTTTAATACTGTATGTAATTGATTTATTTGAAGGAGATACGCTCAAATGACAAAAATTAACGGCGCAGATGCCATGCTTCAAGTGTTAGTTGATTGGGATATTGATCACATCTTTGGTTATCCAGGTGGTTCATTCGATTCAACAATGAATGCTATTTTGAACTTCAAAGATAAACTTAAGTTTATCGAAGTTCGTCATGAAGAAGCCGGTGCTTTAGCAGCATCAGCTGAATATAAGTTAACAGGCAAAGTTGGTGTATGTTTCGGTTCAGCTGGACCTGGTGCTGTTCACTTGATGAACGGTTTATACGACGCTAAATACGACAAGACTCCAATGGTAGCTATTGTTGCTAACGTTCCTGTTAGTCGTCAAGACATGAACTTCTTCCAAGCTTTTGATGAAAAGCCTTGGTTTGACAATGTTGCTGTTTGGAACCACCAAGTTAAAGCAGCTGATCAAATTCCGCGGATGATGGATGAAGCTCTTCGTCAAGCATACGCTAAGAAGGGTCCTGCTGTTTTAATCTTGCCAAAAGACTTTGGTTGGGAAAAGATCAGCGACAACTTCCGTGTTACTGCTAACTCATTAACTGCTATGCCTAACTACGCAGCACCAACTAAGGAATCAATTGATGCCGCAGTTAAGTTAATTGCAGAAGCAACTAACCCAGTAGTTTACTTTGGTATGGGACTTAAGGGTCACGGTGATGTATTGAAGGCTTTCTCAGACAAGTTCAAGATGCCAATTATGTCATCAGTTCTTGCTAAGGGTATCGTTGAAGATGCATTCCCAGCATACTTGGGTTCAATTGGTCGTTGTGCTCCTAAGGCCAGCGACGATATCCAAACTCATGCTGACTTGGTTGTTTGGGTTGGTAATGACTCACCATTCTCAAGCTACTTCTTTAACCCTAAGGCTAAGATGATCCAAATCGACATCGATTCAGAAAAATTAGGTAAGCGTCACGCAGTTGATCTTCCAATTTTAGCTGACGGTGCTAAGAGTTTACAAGCTATCATTGATGCTGGTGAAGCTCGTGAAGAATCACCACTTTACAAAGCTGGTGTTGAAGACCGTAAGAATTGGGAAGAATGGCAACACAGTTTTGATGATGCTGATGAAATGCCAGTTCGTCGTGAACCAATCTTTGACATTATCAACAAGTACGCTGCAGATGATGCTATGTTTGGCATCGATGTTGGTAACATCAACATTGACTTCCAACGTTTGATGAACTTGCACGATAACCAAGTTTGGGCAACTTCAGGCTTATACGCAACAATGGGCTTTGGTTCACCAGCTGCTGTAGCTGCTGCAACTGCTTGCCCAGACCGTGAAGTTTGGAACCTTGGTGGTGACGGTGGTTTTGCCATGATGAGTCAAGAATTATTGACCCAAGCTCGTTACAACATGCACATCATGAACGTTGTCTTCACTAACGAAACTCTTGGTTTCATCCAAGCTGAACAAGAAGACCAATCACACCAACCATTATCAGGTGTTATCCTTCCAGATAACGACTGGGCTAAGGTTGCTGAAGGTATGAACGTTAAGGGTGTAACTGTACGTACTAAGCAAGAATTTGAAGATGCAGTTAAGGAATGGAAGAATTCTGACAAGCCAATGTTAGTAGACGTTAAGCTTACTCATGACATGCCATACTCAACTGAATTGAACACTCTTGATGACCCAGCATTTGTTGAGAAGTACCAAGCACAAGGTTTGAAGCCATTCAGCTACTTTGCTGAAAAATACGGCGTTAACGATGATGCTTTTGGCATTTCAGATGATGAAGATGCTGTTTCAGGTGCTTCAGAAGCTTAATGTTAATTAATCGTTAATATTACAAATAAAAAAGCGGAACTAATAAAAAGGTTTCGCTTTTTTGCATACTTATAAGTATAATAATAGATGATAAATTTAACAAATGGAGGATGGAAGATGCAACAATTCGGAATAATTGGTTTGTCTGTTATGGGTAAGAACCTGGCTCTGAATGTTAGAAACAGTGGCTTTTCAGTTTCAGGTTTTAGTATTGATAAACCAGAGGTCGATGCCTTTGCTAAATATCAAGATGATAAGTTGAAGCCAACTTATTCGTGGTCAGAATTTGTTAATTCATTAGAAAAACCACGAAAAATTTTAATTCAAATTGCAGCTGGTAAGCCAGTTGATGAGACTTTACAAACGTTATTGCCGTTACTTGATCAAGGCGATATTTTAATTGACGGTGGTAATTCTAACTTTAATGACACTAATCGTCGGTTTCATGAAATGGAAAAGCATGGCATTCATTTTATCGGAATGGGTGTTTCTGGTGGTGAAGAAGGTGCTTTGAATGGCCCTGCTTTGATGCCTGGTGGTGATGAAGCTGCTTATCAAAAGGTTGCACCTATTTTGGAAGCTATCGCTGCTAAAAATACTGAAGGTCGCCCATGTGTTAGCTTTATTGGCCCTGAAGGCAGTGGTCATTACGTTAAGATGGTTCATAACGGAATTGAATACGGCATTATGCAGGAATTTTCCGAAGTTTATGATATTTTGCGTAAAATTGCTGGTAAAACGAATGCTGAGATGTCCGAAATTTTTGCCAAGTGGAATCAAGGCTTAGTTAATGCTTATTTAAGTGAAATTACTGCTGAAGTACTTAAACAAAAAGATGAGTTGACACCTGACTATGTGATCGATCATATTTTAAATGTTGCTTCATATAAGGGAACAGGTAATTGGATGCTAGAAGACGCAATTCGGTTGGGCACCCCGATTACTGTGATTGCTGAAGCTGTACTTGCGCGGTTTATGTCTAAGGCAACAACACGTGAAGGTAAAGAAATTACTTGGAATGGTGAAGTACCAGCTGACTTAATTGCTAATTTAGAAAAAGCATTGCAATTAGGTCAGGCAGTTGCTTATGCTCAAGGCTTCCAACAATTGAAAATGGCAGCTGATGCCTATAAGTGGGATTTACGGTACCCAGCAATTGCTCAAGATTGGGAAGCAGGTTGTATTATTCGTTCATCAATGTTGAAAGATATTGAAAATGCTTATAAAGATGGTAAAGAGCTGGATAATTTGTTCCAAGATAGTTACTTTAATGACTTAATGACACAAAATATTGGTGCTTTGCGGCAAGTAGTTGAGTTAGCAACTAAGGCTGGGATTCCAACACCAACCTTGAGTGCAGCACTTAATTACCTGGAATCGATTTTTAATCCAAGTTTACCTGCTAACCTAATTCAAGGTCAACGTGACTACTTTGGTGCGCATACTTATTATAGAAATGATCGTCCGGGTGTCTTCCACACTGAATGGTACGAAGAAAAATAATTGTGTTACACGTGTAACACACAAAAACAACTAAATTTTTTAGCTGTATAAAATCCAATATAAAAAAGATTGCCATCATGGCAATCTTTTATTTTTTCATAAATTTAGGTGAGGTTTCTGGTGCCCAGAAAAGGCAGAGCAGAAAATCTGCCAGTAACACAACGGCACAAACTAACATAGCTAATTTAACACCACCGACATTGGTTAAGATTGGCAATAAGAAGGTACCAGCTGCTGCACCAATGCGGCTAATAGTGATACAGGTCCCAACTCCTGTTCCTCGGACGGTAACATCAAGCAGTTCTGTAGGGTAAGGGTAATCCAATACCAAACCTGCAGATAGAATGATTGCAAATAAGCTAAAAATAACCAATTTAGCAATATTTGGCGCCTTAGTCATAAATGCTAAAATCCCAATTAGCAAACCAGATATTAAGAAATTACTGATTAAAAATGTTCGCCGACTAATTTTGTCAAAAATTAAAGTTCCTATAAAAACACCAATAATCATTCCGAGGTTGTAAATAAGCCCAGATACAGCTTCATTAGTAATACCCATTCCTTGCAGTAGGATAGGTAAAAAAATACTGACACCAAAGAATGAAAATGCTTGTAAGGCATAAAAACAACTGCCAACAAGCGTTCGTCGTAAGTATTTTTTACTAAAGAGAATGGTCCATGAAATATTTTTAGGTACCTTATGATGATGCTTAAAATGGGGAATGCCCCATTTGCGTCCAAGTAAAAAACCAATTAAGAAGTTTGCTTGTTTGACCTTGCCTTTACTTGCTAACCAACTTGGTGATGGTGGTAAGGGAAAACAACTGCGAAAGATGGCAGCAATTAGTGCAGGAATGGCTCCTGTTGCTAGGATAACTCGCCAAGTAAACGCACCAAAACCGGTTAATAGTGAGCCTGTTAAGTAAGCTGCAATAAAGCCAACTGACCAAAAAATAAGCAGATGGCTCTGCTGCCTGCTATCTTCTCCTTTGGGCAGCCACTCGGTCAGCAATGAATTGCCAACAGTATAATCGACGGCCAACATTAACCCTATCCCAATTCTAATTAAAAAGGTTAGAAAGAGATTAGCCGTTAATAAATGTAATAGTGTCAAGACAGCAAAAGATACATATTAATCATTAACATGCGGCTGCGGCCAATCTTGTCTGATAAACGGCCGATTAGCATTGAACTAGACAGACCCAAAGGCACCAGCTCCAATTAGTCCAGTCCAAAAATCATTAATTTGAATATATTTACTGGCATTTGTTAGTGTCGTTCCACTAATTCCAAGTGAAAACCCACAAGCAATTTGACCTAAAATAATAGCTATTAGGACACGTAAATGAACTTTTGATAATGGTGCTTTTTTATAATTTTGCTTATCTTTTTTTGTGTTATCCATAACGATGACTAACAAGCAAGCCTGTTGTCATACAATTATCATCTCCTTATTTGAATACATCTAGTTTAACAATTATTAAAAAATCATGCAAAAAAAGCTACCTTCTAGGTAGCTTTTTGTTTTACTTAATTACATGTTTGTAACTAAGAAGAAAATGATGAAAACAATAAACAAAACATACATCATCGGTGAAACTTTTTTGGATTGTTTAGAAGCAATCATTGTAATTGGGTAGGCAATCATACCTAAGGCTAACCCATCAGAAATAGAATAAGTTAGCGGCATACCGACAACTGTTAAAAAGGCAGGTAAAGCAATTTCAAATTTTTCCCAATTGATTTTCTTCAAGTTACCAGCCATTAAGACGCCGACAATGATAAGTGCTGGTGCTGTGACTGTGGTTGGAATAACGGCTAATAGTGGACTGAAAATCATACTTATTAAAAATAGAATACCAACAAAAATTGCGGTTAATCCTGTACGACCACCCATTGCGATCCCAGCGCTTGATTCGACTGAGGTTCCTAGGGGAGCCGTTCCAAGAATAGCCCCTTCAACCATTGCAGCAGAATCTGATAAAAATGCGCGACCGATCCGTGGAATTTTACCATTTTTATCAACCATGCCGGCTTGTTCAGTCATTCCAATTAGGGTACCAGCAGTATCAAAGAAGGTAACTAACAGGAAGGTTAGAACAACCATAAATAGTTGAGGTGTATTAATATCTTTTAAATGAAAAATTGCTTGACCAAAGGTAGGCGCAATGCTTGGCGCACTGGCGATAATCCCTTTAGGTAGGGCAATTTGCCCAATCATGATACCGAACACAGCAGTTACAACCATGCCGATAAAAATAGAACCGGGAATATTCATTGCCATTAAGACAACGGTTAAGGTTAACCCAAATAGGGTAATCCAGACAGCAGGCGAATTAAATTTGCCTAAAGTTACAAGATTAGAATCACTGTTAACAATCAGTTTACCGTTTTGCAAGCCAATAAAAGCAATAAACAGACCAATTCCAGCAGAAATTGCGTATTTTAAATCCTGCGGAATTGCATCGACTACTTTTTCTCGTAACTTCAGAATGGTAATTAAAACAAACAGAAGCGAAGCAACTAAAACAGCAGCCAAGGCAGTCTGCCAGTTAATATGCATACCGCTGCAGACGTTATAGGCAAAAAAAGCAGCACTGCCGAGTGTCGGCGCCAAGGCAATTGGATAATTGGCAACTAAGCCCATGATGAAACAGCCGATAGCGATCGAAATCGCGGTAACCGTAAAGGCTGCTCCCTTATCAATTCCAGCTGCGTGCAAAATGTTCGGGTTAACAAAAAGGATGTAGGAGAGGCTGACAAATGTAGTTAATGCAGCGATTAATTCACGTTTGACAGTGGTATGAGCATCGTTTAAATGAAAGACTTTATCTAGTGTCGTCATTTTTCCTCCAAAATATTAAAATAAAAAGAACTAACACGATTAGTATATAACTAATTGCAATTATTTACATGTTTCGAGGTATAAATATTTCCTGGGAAATAAAAAAGAGTAATCTACATTACTCTTTTAGATAAGAAAATAATTTTGACTTTAGAAGTTTAATACCCATAAGAAGAAAATGAAGACAAAGAACAACAACCACATCATTGGGGTTATTTCTTTGCTGCGTTTTGCTGCAAGCATACAAATCGGGTAGGTAATTAGTCCTAAGGCTAACCCATCAGAAATTGAATAAGTTAGCGGCATACCAATTAAGATAAGAAATGCTGGTACAGCAATTTCCATTTTATCCCAGTGAATGTGAGCTGTATTTTGCGCCATTAAAACGCCGACAATGATTAGTGCAGGTGCAGTAACATGGGTGGTAAATAAACCTAAAAGTGGGCTAAAAATCATGGAAATCAAGAAGAAAATGGCAACAAAGACAGCAGTTAAACCAGTTCTACCACCAACAGCAATTCCGGCACTTGATTCAACAAAGGCACCGATAGGTGAGGTACCTAAGACAGAACCAACCATCATTGCGGTTGAATCAGATGCTAAAGCCTTGCCAACTCGTGGCATTTTGTTGTCCTTCATGAAACCAGCTTGTTGAGCTAAACCGATTAATGTGCCGGCAGTATCAAAGAAGGTAACCAGCAAGAATGTTAGGACAACGACCCACATTTGTAATGAATTAATATCTTTAACATGAAAAACTGCTTGGCCAAAGGTTGGTGCAATACTAGGAGCCATAGAAATAACTTTAGTAGGTAGAGGGATTTGACCAGTGATAACGCCAAAGACTGCAGCTAGAACCATACCGATAAAAATTGCACCAGGAACATTTAAAATCATTAAAATTACTGTAACAATTAGTCCAAAAATTGTGATCCAAATTGCTGGATTATGAAATGATCCTAGACCAACTAAGGTTGATTTATTGCCAATAATTAGTCCACCATCTTGCATGCCGAGAAAAGCAATAAACAAACCAATTCCGGATGAAATGGCAAATTTTAAGTCTGCTGGAATTGCATTAATAATTTTTTCACGTAGCTTAAATAAAGTAATAAAAATAAAAATGATTGATGCAACGAAAACAGCTGCTAAGGCAGTTTCCCATGAAACATGCATACCAACACAGACTGTGTAAGCAAAGAAAGCATTAATTCCAAGTGCTGGTGCTTCACCAATTGGGTAATTTGCAACAATTCCCATAATAGCGGTACCAAGAGCACTAGCTAAGGCAGTTGAAGTAAAAACAGCCCCAGTATTCATACCACTTGCACCTAATACACTTGGATTAACGAATAGAATATATGACATACTGATAAAAGTAGTCAGTCCTGCAAGAAATTCCACTTTAACGCTAGTATGATATTGATCGAGTTGAAAATAGTTCTTTATAAAATTCATCTTATCTCCTTTACTTAATGTTCGTGTTTTTCAACTAAAAATACTACAATTAAAGTGTATCACGCTTAAAAACGAATGTAAATGCGAATTATTTGTATATAAATAAATGAGATAATCTTTTTGATAAAAGTAAGACATTGCATGTTGACCCGAACATGATGTAACCGCTAAAATTAATTAGGGATTAAATAATGGATTTAAGAAGGAGATAAAATGGCAAAATTATTCTTTTCAGATATTGATGGAACATTAATCAATTCAGATTTACAGGTGACCCCTAAGACACGTGATGCAATTCGGCAACAAATTGTGAAAGGTAATGTTTTTATTCCGGTATCTGGTCGGCTGCCGCAAGGAATTATGACAGTTGCTGGGCAAATTACCAAAAATTGTCCGTTAGTTGCTTATAATGGAGCACTGGTTTTGGATGAAATGGGTCGGCCACTTAATTCGCAATTTATGACAGCTGCTCAAGCTGTTAAAATTTGTCAGTACGTTGAAAAGAAAAACAACGGAATTGCATGGAACGTGTATAGCGGATATAACTGGTATTATTCCCCGGGAAATAATGAACCAATTGTAAAACGGGAAGAACAGATTGTTAACGTAGAGGCTACTCCAAGTTCAATTGCTGAAGTGAAAAAATTGCAAGGTGTTCACAAGATGTTGTTGATAGGCGAGCCTAAGTTATTGGATGAAGCTCAAGCAGAATTAACGCCGCAATATCCAGAACTATATATTGTGAAGTCAGCGCCAAATTTACTTGAAGTGATGATTAAAGGTGTTTCTAAAGGAAATGGCGTGAAAATTCTTGCTAAAGAGTTTAATGTTGAGCTAAAAGATTGTTGGGCTTTTGGCGATAATTACAATGATGAAACAATGCTTGAAGTCGTGGCTAATCCGGTTTTAATGGGGAATGCCCCACAGGATCTAAAGGCAAAGTTTAGTCAAGTTACTTTAGATAATAATCATGATGGCATTGCCGCTACTTTAAAAGAATTGGATTAATGTAGTAAAGGCGTTTGTGCATTATTACCAAACCATTTGTGATTAATCTTATTAAGTGTGCCATTTTTGGCTAGTTTATCTAAGCCAGCGTCAATTTTGTGCCGCAAAGTAACATCACTTTTACGCATACCTACGCCGAAAGCATCTTTAGGGAAAGGTCCATGAATTTCGTTAAACTCTTCTGGATGTTTTTGACGAGCAATATAATAATTGGCATAAGTACTATCAATTAGGAGTCCCTGAATTCGGCCGGCATTAAGGTCAATAAAAGCATTTGTGAAGGAGTCATAGAGGACAGGATCATGTCCTTTAATTCGATTTTTTAGCAGTTTGGGTTGAGCCATAATATCGTTGAAGCCTGAAGATCCAGTTTGAGCACCCAGTGTTTTTCCAGTCATATCAGCATAAGAATTAATATGATTTTTTCGTTTAGTTACTAGTAATTGTTCGCTATATAAGTAGGTCTTACTGAAAGCTACTTTTGATTTGCGTTGCGGCGTTTTACTAAAACCGTTCCAAATAAGGTCAATGGTGCCATTTTTAAGTTCAGTAGTATTCATTGACCAATCAATTGTTTGAAAACTGACTTGCATACCATATAATTTAAAAACTGCTTTGGCAAGATCAACATCATAACCAATTAATTGACCATTTTTTTGACGAAAACCCATTGGCACAAAGGTATCGTCGACGCCGATTGTGACGTAGCCGCGCTTTTCTAATCGTTGCCAATTATCAGTTTGATTGGCACGCTTACCAACAGAAACACCACTGCAGCCAGATAAAATTAGGCTACAAACGAATATTAATATGAAAGAAAATAAATTTTTGCGTTTCAATTACTTTATCTCCTTTTGGCTAAGATCAGTTACGGTAAAGGTTTTATCAGCGACTTCGTTAGCAAAATCCATATCGTGAGTTACGATAATCTGAGTCATTTGTTCTTCGCATTTTAATTTTAAAATAATTTCAGCAACTGTTCCGCGTAATGCGGGATCAAGAGCTGAGGTTGGTTCATCATAGCAGAGAATTTTAGGCTTCATTGCTAAAGCGCGTGCAATAGCTACCCGTTGTTGTTGACCACCAGAAAGTTGTGCAGGATAAAGCTGCTCTTTTCCTGTTAAATTAAGGCGGGTAAGTAATTCTTGAGCTTGCTTTTTAGCAGCATCTTTATTTTCCTTAAGAGCTAAAGTGGGTGCTAAGATAATATTTTCCATAACCGTTAAATTAGGAAATAATTGATAATCTTGGAAAACGACTCCGATGATTTGGTTACTGTTAGTAGGATTAATTGGGTTAAATTCTGTACCATCCCATAAAAAATTGCCAGAATTAATACTCTCTAGGCCGCTCAAACACCGCAATAAAGTGGTTTTACCTGCACCTGATGGCCCTACAATTGCTAAAATTTGTCCGCTTGGAATGGTTAAATTAACTTTATCTAAAATAGTTCTTTGACCAAATTTTTTGGTAATATTTTTGAGTTCCAACATGTTAAGTGCCTCCGTTTATTTCCATTTTGAGTAGCTGTTTTCGATCTTTTTCAATAAATAGGATGCAATTCCTGTCATTGCTAGGTAGATAATACCAACTAATACAAGTGGTACTAAGGTAACGTCTCTGGCTGTAGCAACGTTACCAGCACGTAATAGATCACCAAGACCAATCACATAGACAAGTGAAGTATCTTTGACTAAGTTGATAACTTCGTTACCAATTGATGGAATGACAATTTTGATAACTTGGGGAATGACAATATGCCTGAGAGTTTGCATTTTTGTCAGTCTTAACACACGGGCACTTTCATATTGTCCTTTGGGTATTGCCTGAAAGCCACCTCGGAAAATTTCAGCAAAGTAAGCGGCATAGTTTAAAATAAAAGCAAATAATGCTGCATCATAACGCTGAAAAATAACTCCAATAATTGGTAAGCCATAAAAGACGAAGATTAATTGTAACAATAGTGGGGTTCCACGCATAATCCAAACATAAAATTTTAAAAATAATTGTAGGGGTTTAATTTTGGAAATAAGTCCCAAGCTAATGATGATTCCTAAAGGAATAGAAATGATTAATGTCCAACAAAATAGGGTTAATGTCATCTGTGCCCCTTGAATTAAAGACGGGACGATGGCAGAAATGTAATTCATATTTTTCTCCTTATAATAAAAAAGTCCTCTTAGACTTAAGTCTAAGAGGACGACTAAACGTGGTTCCACCTCAATTTACTGTTTGCTCGCGCAAAACAGTCTCAGTCAGTTTGATCGAATGATTAAACTGTAGCGATAACGGTACTACCGGAATTTCTTAATTTTGTAAGTAAAAAATCGTCCTCTTAGATAAATTTTTATCTAAGAGGACGACTAAACGCGGTTCCACCTCAATTTGTTATTTACTCGCATAAATAACCTCAACCAGTTTAACTAATAATGAAATTAATATGATAAACTGAAGTGATAACGGTACCGCCGGAATTTCTTACGTGTATTCAGAAAAACGGTTCGCAGGTGTGATTCATACTAGAAACTTGATGTCTTCACAGCAACTGACATTCTCTGACAAGTTCTAAATATTACTAGTCTGCTCATAACTTTTTAAATTTATTTTAATTATAGTCAGTTAAATGAAGAAGTCAAGAACTTTTATTTAAAAAGTTGATTGAATGCTTACTCAGAAATTGAGATTTTAGTTGATTTATCCCAAGATGCAGGTAATTTACCAACTTCTTTTAATTTAGCAACAATTTGATTTAAAACTGTTTCACGTGCTTGTTCATCAGTCATAAAATCGAGTTCATCACCGTCAATTGTCATTTTTGGTGAGTAGTCATAGTCGTCATACCATGGTTTGTAATAGCGTAAAAGTCGTTTGTAGTAGTCCTCAAGAGTTGCATCATAGCTAAGTTGCTCGTATGGCCGGCCACGTTTTTGAATTCGCTTAATCATCGTCTCGTATGAAACATTGATGTGAACTAATAAGTCTGGATTTTTCTTTGGCATATGGGTAAGTTCACTCATCATGTTGTGTAGCAATTCATAATAAGTGTCAACTTCTTCTTGAGTTGCTCGACCAATATCGGCGTTCATCTGGAAGAAAAGAGCATCTTCGTAAATTGACCGGTCCAAAACGTTGTTGTCCTCTGTGAGGGCATTTTTGATACTACGAAAACGAGTGTTTAAGAAAAATACTTGTAATAAAAAGGCATATTTTTTAGGATCCGCATAAAAAAGTGGTAAGACGGGATTGTTGTCAACACTTTCATAAAAGGGTTTAGTTCCTAAGTAATCTGCTAAAATACTGGTTAAACTGGATTTACCGGCTCCAATTGGCCCGCTTAAAACAATAACTGTCATCACGTTCCTTCTTTTATTATAAATTATCTATTTTACGCAGTTTGTCATCAATTTCGCGTAAAACTTCTTTTTTAGCACTTTCATTGATGATGAAATCAAACTTATCGCCATCAATTGCCATTTTTGGTGAAGCATGATAATTTTCATACCATGGCTCATAGTAGCGGATTAGGCGGGCATAGTAGTCTTTTAGGCTTGGATCTGTACTGATTTGTTCAAATGAACGGCCACGCTTCTTAATTCGCTTTAACATTGTATCGAGTGATACATGAATGTAAATAAGCAGGTCAGGTTTTTTACTTGGATTGCCAGGCGTATCTTCCATCATGTTTTCAAGTAAACTATCGTAAATTTGAAATTCGGTTGGATCAGCAACTTGACTGTCGGCATTCATTTTAAAAAAGAGGGCATCTTCATAAATTGAACGATCTGAAACACTATTTTTTTCTTGAACAGCTTGATTAATCTGTGCTAAACGATGGTTGAGCAGGTAGATATTAAGCAGAAACGTGTAACGCTTCATATCCTTGTAGTACAAAGGAAGCACGGGATTGTTGTCAACTCCCTCGTAAAAGGCTTGTGTACCTAAATGTTCAGCTAAAATACTGGTTAAACTGGATTTACCGGCTCCAATTGGCCCACTTAAAACAATAACTTGGATCACGTTCTTTCTTAAATACAACATATTGATACTTATTAAGTTTAATACGAGATATAGGGGTAAAACAAGGAAAAAGTAAATTAAAACTAAACGAAAAATGTCAAGCGATTTTGTATATTGCAGGGTAAAAAATATTTATCGAAAAATATTTATTGCATTATTAGCTAATTTTATGAATATAAATACAAATTGTTACACATGAAACAAAACTGACGTTTACTTATAATGATGACAAAATAAACCGGACAAGATAAAAATTGTCCGGTTTACGATAGTTATTTCCAGTTAATGTCGGTATAGGTTACATCTTTAAAGTGGACTGCTGAATACTTATCAGCTGCGTCTTTACTTGTAAAATATTGGTTATAAACTTTACCATTTGTTGGATTGGCTTCAAATACGACTTTAATTGTAGTCTGATCATTGATTTTTTCATCTTTTTCTGTAAAAGCATAGCCATTAGCAGTAGTCTTTTCATTGACTGGACTAATAATTGTCCATTTAATGTTATCCATTACTTTGAAAGAATCGCGAGCGACATTTTTAAAAACTTTAGCATGTTTTGATTGCCATTTGTTGCTCATTTGCCACAGATATTTATTTGTGCCGTTAACTTTACCTGCAATTACAGCTTTAATTTGTTTACCAGTATGCGGATTAATAAAAGTCGTTTTATTAATTACTAATGGATCTGGTGTTAAATTGTTATTGCTGTACCATTTACCTTGCAAGCTTTTGGTAAATGTAAAAGGTGTAGTTAAACCGTATTGGCTGTTTTTAACAGCCTTTTTAGGATTAATTACATGTGCTTTGGCACTAACTTGATTGGTAAAAGTACCACCAGCTAAACCTAATGTAGCAACTGATATGCCCAAAATTTTTGCTATTTTGTTCATTTTAAAACCTCTAATTTCAAAAAAGTATCTTTGATGATTATGATTATATCTTACTAGCAATATTTTTTACAATATAAAAGCGACTTTGTGATAAATTAATATTAAAACAAATTTAAATAATTTAATTAAGGAGTAATAAAATGAAGAGTGAAGTACTTGTAATTAGTGGTGTGACTGCTAGTGGAAAGACAACATTAATTAATGCATTGCAGAAAAAATATACTAAGAGTAAGGTGATTTCTTTTGATGATTACGATATTGACCAGTTGTCGAGTACGCCGGCTATTACTGTTCCACTAAAAAATGCAATTAACCAATATGATATTAGTCAAATGATGCAGGATTTAAAAAGAACAATGGGAAAGACACCTTTGCTTTTGGTTGATTTTCCTTTTGGCTATTGCCATAAAATTTTACGTCCGTATATTGATTGGGTCGTTTACATGCAAACTCCACTAGACGTGGCATTTGCCAGGGCGATAATTCGTGACAGTCAGGATAAAAGTGCTGCCGAGATAATTTCATGGGCAAAAATATATGTAACTAAAGCGCGGCAATATTTTGTTGACAATCAGAAGCTTGTCGCTAAAGATGCAGACTTGGTTTTAGATGGGATGCAGCCTGTAGTTAAGGAAGTAGAATTGGTCAGTAGGCTAATTAAATGATGGTTGTTTCATGTGGAACAAAGCTTAATCAACAATAAAAACTAATTGTTTAATTAGATAAAACCAAATTTAATAATTATCCAACTGTAAAAATTCATTTGTTTTTGATAAAAATAAATAATAAATCCAATTAAAAGATAGATGCAGAAAATTATACTCAAAGCCAATCTTAAAGAATAACTACTTATATTTTTATTTAACAAATCATTTTTTACTTTGAGAATGATGATCCCAAAAGGAAAAATAAATGTCAAGGCAGTAATTATCTGTCAGGTTACAAACAATTTTTAATATTAATATGGTGAAAATAATTTTAGAGGACAAGCAGAAAAATTATATTATGTGGAAAAATAAATTATTTCCTAGGAAATAATTTGAGTTATAAAAGCAGGACAGTGAAATGCTCACTGTCCTGTTAAAAAGCCAATCAATAATTATTTAACTCTTTTTGGTTCTTTCTTTTCGTCTGGTTTTTGTTCACTGATTTTATCTTTGGTATCTTTAGTGGCACCAGTGATGCGGTCTTGTAGACTAACAGAATCTTTTTGGTGCTGTTGCTTTGTCTTGATATCAACAACGGTAACGCTAACTTCAACTGTATCTAATCCCGTCATTTCTTTGACTTTATTAAAAATCCGTTCTTTGATTTCATCATATAGTTTAGTGATTTGAACACCATATTCTGCGACAATATCAATATCAACAGCTACTTGTTTTTTACCAACTTCAACGTTGATACCGGTTGTAACATCGCTACTATTAACGATTTTATCAGTTAAATTGGAGAAAAATCCACCATCTACGGTTAATAAACCCGTAACATCAGATAGTGCGATGCCAATGATCTTTTGAATAACTTTAGAATCATATTTCAAATTACCTTTAACTTCTTGTTTTGGATTTGCTTGTGTCATTTTAAAGACTCCTTTGATACTTACTTATTCATTAATCTTTTAACTACTGGCCAGTAATGACCAATTATAAGACCACATATTAGCATTACGATTACAAAAACTGTTTTGAAGAAACCTAGTCCTAAAAAGCAAAATGCTAAAAGAAGGCCGCTGAGAGCACCACTTAACTCGGAAAAGTGTTTTTGTAAAAATTTGTTCATGATTGCCTCCTTTATTGCACACGCTGTTCAGACTTAGTTGCTTCTTGAAAGTTATTAAATTTGATTTTGATTTTAGGCTTTTGTTCAATCCCTAAAGTCTGTTTAAGATTACCCTTGAGTTCTTCAAGATAAGTTTTAAGAAGGGCAGCAACATTTTCACCGGCTCCTAAATCACCACTGATTTTTATTTTGATATGGTGCTTAGTTAACCTAGAATTAACCTTAGGATTATTTAAATATGGTAAATCTGTCAAGGAACTCAGAATATAACCATTAATTGCTTTACTAGTAACTTTAACTTGTCCGCTATTTTTATGAATTAAGTTAAAGCTTTTTTGGGTAGGCCAAAATATCAAGGTAATGAAGCTAAAAATAAGAACTATAATAACAATTGTACTAATAATAATTAAATACCAGGTAAAGATAGGATTGATTTTTTTGATTTGTGGTAAAGACAATTTTAAATATTTTTGCCAAAAATTGCTATTTTCCCATAATAAATAGATTGGTGGCGGCATTAGTAGTAATGTGCTTAATACTAACAACCATTTTTTGCTACGTTTCAATTGATCACGTCCTCTCGTAATTACACTTTAATCATAATACGGAGGGATACAAGAACTTAATGATATGCACTGATAAGTATATACTTTTTTATTAATACACATTATCAAAAAAGCAATGCATACATGCATTGCTTTAGGGGGTTTATTGAATTCTATTTTTGCTTTAATTTACTTGCAGCTTCTTTATCGATAATCACTGTAACATCAGGATGCTTTTGTAAAATAGATGCTGGAACCTTTTCTGTAACAGGTCCTTCAATCATTTTTTGAATAGCATCAGCCTTGTTAGCCCCGAAGGCCATAATGACGATCTTTTTAGCTGACATAATGTTTGCTATGCCCGTACAAATTGCGGATTTTGGCACATCATCAATGTTACTAAAGAAACGTGAATTTGCCTTGATTGTGTTAGCAGTTAATTTAACCTCATGTGTAACAGAATTAAATGATGTACCAGGTTCGTTGAAAGCAATATGACCGTTTTGTCCGATACCTAAAAGTTGAACGTCAATTGGATTTTCTTTAATAATCTGATTGTAATCGCTCGCTGCACCTTCAGGATCTTTGATCGCTTTAATTCCGTCAGGAACATATGATTTTTTGAATGGTTTTTTGGCAAATAAATTTTTTTGCATGAAGTAATGATAACTTTGATCGTTGTCAGGGGTTAGGCCAACGTATTCATCTAGGTTAATGCTGATTAAATTGTGAGTATCAACATCACTTTCAGTCCATTCTTTATATAGGGTTAGTGGTGTAGATCCAGTAGCTAAACCAAATACTTTGCCGCCGTGATCAATACTGTTTTTAAAGATTTTAAATGCTTCAGTACCACCTTGGGCATTATTATTGGTAATGATAATTTTCATAATTACTCCTCCTTAATTTATTAAATTAATTATAAATTGGTATATGCCAATTTGTCAATAAGTAAATTAGGTAAGTTACAATATAATGCTTTTGTTAAATAAAAAGCCTAATTAGTGTTACACATGAAACACTAATTAGGCTTTATGAATTATTATTTAGTTATTATTCACTTCTTAAGGCAATTGCAGCATCTTTTTTGGCAGCCATACGAGCAGGAAGATGACCACCGAGCAAAGTTAAAATTGTTGAAATAACAATTAAAATCAGTGCATGTATCGGATCAAGTTGTGCAATATTACTTAAGTCAGTTAAATTGTAGAGTATGCTATTAATTGGGAAGGTAAGTAGATAGGCAATAACTACGCCAAGGACACCGGAGAAAATTCCTAAAATAAAAGTTTCAGCGTCAAAGACACGGGTTATATCTTTCTTACGAGCACCTAACGCCTTAAGAACCCCAATTTCTTTGGTTCGTTCAAGCACCGAGGTATAAGTTAGGATACCAATCATAATCATTGAAGTGACTAGCGAAATTGCGGCAAAGGCAACTAAAACGGTTGTAATACCGTTAAGTAGGCCACCGGTCATTGATGTAACAGCGCTAGACATATCTGTGTAAATAATCTTGTCTTTTTTATTCTTGCCCTTGTTCCACTTGTCAAGATAATCTAAGACTTTGTCTTTAGAATCAAAATTGTTGGGATAAATCATGATGCCCATCGGTAAAGTTGAACCACCAATGGTTTGCATTAGTTGCTTCTTTTCAGTTGAGTTCATGTTTTGTCCGGTCATTACGTTTTGGCTGGACTTCTTCTGGGCCTTAACAATTGCCGAATTTTGATTAGCTTTAATGATATTTTGAGTTAGTTGGTCACTGTAAGTAATTCCGGGTGAAAGTAAGGATAGTGAATTCTTATTTTTAGGACGGATGATACCAACAATGAGCAAAGTAGTTTTACTATTATTATACATTGCAGTATCAGCTTTTTGGGGGACAAACATTCCTGTTGGTAGCTCTTGGTAGTAATCATCATTGTTAATAACCTTATATTTTTTACCAATTAATTGCTTAAATGATAATTTATCACCGGTTTTAATTTTATAACCTAAATTCTTGAAGACGTTGATATTGATCGTGTTCCTGTTGTTAGTTACTAAGATCAGGTCAGTTGCTTTTTTAGGCCAAGTACCATTGAGTAACTGATAATTGTCCTTTAAGAATGAAGTCTTACCAGATTTAAGTGTTGTCGGGAAAACTGCTGAACCAAAACCACTACTTTGCTGAGCTTTTTCTAGAGCTGTTTCTTGGCCGCTGGTAGCACTGGCTGAAAATTTAACCTGTTTGACTTTATTGCCATCTTTGGCAAGTAAGTTAAGGTTGACGCCGCGTTGATAAGAAATATTGTTGGCATAATCAGGATTGATTCGCTTAATGTAATCAATATATTTGGGCGTAATTTTGTTTTGGTGTGTAGATGATTGCAGTTCACTTTCTTTAGCAGTGATGTAGCCGCGATTTTTGACATTTTTGTCAGAATCATCATCTTTAGTACTTGTTTCATTAGTTGCCGTTTGACTGATTGAAACAGGATATTTAGCTAATGCCTTACTCATAGTAGAGTCAATTTGTTTTTGGAAACCGTTGGATAACGACAAAACAACTGCAATTGAAATAATACCAATACTTGAGGCAAAGGCGGTTAAAGTAGTACGGCCTTTTTTGGTCATAATATTGGTAAAGCTAAGTTTGATAGCATTCCAATAAGACATTTTGGTTCGCTTAAGCTTAAAAGCATCTTGCTTGTCTTTTGGATTATAGGGGGCGGAATCGTTAAGAATCTTACCGTCTTGGAAATTGACAATTCGTGAAGCATATTCTTTTGCTAGTTCGGGATTGTGCGTCACCATGATTACTAAGCGATCCTTAGAAACGCGCTTAATTAGCTGCATGATTTGCTCAGAAGTTTCAGTATCAAGCGCACCAGTAGGTTCATCACATAGCAAAATATCTGGATTATTGGCTAAAGCACGCGCAATGGCAACCCGCTGCATTTGACCGCCAGATAATTGGTTGGGGCGTTTGTTAAGATGCTCTTTTAGACCAACTTCAGTTAAAGCATCAATTGCGCGCTTATGGCGTTCAGCCGCCGCAACTCCAGATAAATTCATTCCTAATTCAACATTGGCAATGATCGATAAGTGTGAGATTAAATTATAATTTTGAAAAACAAAACC
Source organism: Lactobacillus sp. ESL0785 (assembly GCF_029395455.1). Classification (NCBI taxonomy): domain Bacteria; kingdom Bacillati; phylum Bacillota; class Bacilli; order Lactobacillales; family Lactobacillaceae; genus Lactobacillus; species Lactobacillus sp. ESL0785. The sequence goes on along the minus strand of NZ_CP113916.1, from coordinate 1,667,377 downwards.
GACAGAATTATTGCGGTAAGCATCCCAGTCGGTTTCTTTGAAGTTTTTAGTTGACTTACCATTAATGATTAAATCGCCTGAATCATAGCGGTCAAGGCCACCAATCACATTTAGCATTGTTGTTTTACCAGAACCACTTGGACCTAAAATTGCAACAAATTCTTGATCACGAAATGAAATCGAAACATCATTTAACGCGTGTGTGATTGTATCACCTACATGGTAAGATTTGCGTAAATTTTTTAATTGAAGCATACTGTTATCCTTTTCTGTAATAAAGTAATGATTAATAATTTAGTTTAACATTGATAAAAAGAGTAATCTAGAAAAAGTTAATACAAAAAAGGTCTTGATTACAATTCTAGTAATTAAGACCTTTGTATACTAATAAAATTATTCGCTGCGTAAAGCAATTGCCGCATCTTTTTTAGCAGCAATTCGTGCAGGGATGTGGCCCCCTAGTAAGGTTAAGACTGTTGATATAATGATTAGACTAAGAATATGTAGTGGGTTAGGCTGAGCAACATTGGTCAGACCCGTAATTTTGAGGAAAATATTGTTAATTGGGAAGGTAAGGATATAGGCGATAGCAATTCCTAGAATTCCTGAAAAAATGCCTAAGATAAAAGTTTCGGCATCAAAAACGCGGGTAATATCTTTTTTACGTGCACCCAAAGCCTTGAGAATACCAATTTCTTTGGTTCTTTCAAGAACAGATGTATAAGTTAAAATCCCGATCATAATCATTGAAGTAACTAAGGAAATAGCTGCGAAAGCAATTAAAACTGTGGTAATACCATTGATAATACCACCTGTCATTGAAGTTACAACACTAGACATATCCGTGTAAATAATTTTGTTAGCTTTTGACTTACCTTTGTTCCAATTATCAAGATAATCAAGTACTTGATCCTTTGACTTAAAATTATTTGGATAAATCATAAAGCCACTAGGCAAAGTTGAGCTACCTAAGGATTCTAAGACACGCTTTTTGCCGTAATAATTAACACTTTGACCAGTTAAGACATTATGGCTAGAGTGTTTTTGGGCCTTAATAATATCTGAGTTTTGATTAATTTTGATAACCTTTTGTGCCAAATTGTCACTATAGGCAATACCATCAGATAGAAGTGACATTGCATTTTCACTTTTAGGTCGAATAATTCCTTTAACTCGTAAAGTGAGGGCACTATTATTATACATATCATCGCTGACTTCTTGAGGAACAAAAATACCAGTAGGTGTTTGCTCATAATAGTCATTGTTTGAAACAATTTTAAATTTTTGACCAAGTAATTGCTTAAATTTTATTTTGTCGCCGATTTTTAGTTTATAACCTAAATTTTTAAGGGCATTAATATTTACTGTATCTTTATTGTTAGTAACTATGACCAAGTCTGTAGCTTTATGTGGCCAATTTCCGGATAACAATTCATAATTACTCTTTAAAAATCCCTGCTTGTCAGAGCTAAGAGTAGTTGGAAAAACAGAAGATCCAAGTCCAGTTACGTTAACAGTTTGCGCTCTAACTGCATCACTGTTTTGCGCATTATGAGTATCGTTAGGTGAGAATGAGACACGTTCGACTTTTCCTTTAACCTTGGCGATTAAATTCAGGTTAGTTCCACGCTGGTAAGAAATATTATTTGCATAGTCAGGATTTATCTTTTTGATATAGTTGGTATATTTAGAAGTAATCTTGTTGATATGCAGTGATTGCACCATTTTATCTTTTTCTGCTTGAATGTAACCACGACTTTTGACATTCTTTTGTGATGCTTTGCGGTTAGTGACTTCATTTAGATTGGTAACTGATTCATTGACAATAACAGGATATTTTGCAAGTGATTTACTCATTGTCATGTCAATCTGTTTTTGAAAGCCATTAGAAATTGCTAGGACAATCGCAATTGAAATAATACCAATACTAGCAGCAAAAGCGGTTAAGGCAGTTCGGCCCTTTTTAGTCATAATATTGGTAAAACTAAGCTTAATTGCGTTCCAATATGACATCTTAGTGCGTTTTAGTTTAAAATTATCTTCTTGTTCAGTATGATTATAGGGATTAGAATCTTTAATAATTTTCCCGTCTTGAAAATTAACAATTCTAGTTGCGTATTTTTGGGCAATTTCAGGATTATGTGTAACCATAATAACGAGCCGCTTTTTTGATAAGCGCTTGATTAATTTCATAATTTGTTCAGAAGTTTTAGTATCGAGCGCACCGGTAGGCTCATCACAAAGTAAAATATCTGGATTGTTAGCTAGTGCTCGAGCAATCGCAACGCGTTGCATTTGTCCACCCGATAATTGCTCGGGGCGTTTATTAAGATGCTTTTTAAGACCAACTTCTGTTAACATGTCAATTGCTCGTTGATGCTTTTCTTTTGCAGGAAGACCAGAGAGGGTCATGCCTAGCTCAACGTTGGCAATAATTGATAGGTGAGAAATCAAATTGTAATTTTGAAAAACAAAACCAATAGAGTTATTACGGTAGGCATCCCAATCAGTATCTGTAAAATTTTGGGTAGATGTACCGTTAATAATCATGTTTCCCTTGTCGTAACGATCAAGTCCGCCAATGATATTTAGTAAGGTTGTTTTGCCAGAACCACTAGGCCCTAAAATCGCAACAAATTCATTATTACGAAATGAAACAGTAACATTATCTAGCGCGTGAGTGGTAGAGTCGCTAACATGGTATGATTTGTAGATATTTTTTAATTGCAACATATCCTATTCCTTCTATTAATGTGTAACCTATTTTTATATTTATCCTGTGTTCAATAATATTTATAACACAATATATAGTTTAGCATTTGTATAAATTATAATCTAGAGGCAATATATGGATACAATAATATTCAAAAAATTATAATATTATAACTCCCATGGCGGTAAGAATTGATGCAATAACAAATAATATTAAAATTAATGAAATAATAGTAAGATGACGTTTTTTGTTCATAACAAAAATACCAGCAAATTCTCTAACAATTGCATTAGGAAGAAAATAAAACCTAGTATAGCAGCCTATACCATTGGCATTGAGTCCAGCAGACTTAGCAAATAGGGATGCTCGAAAAATATGGTAATTGTTACTAAAGAATTTTGCCCGAAAATCTTTACTGCCATAATCTTTGGTAGCTATTTTGGCAGAAAATAACATGTTTTGATATGTGTTCTGTGACTTGTTTTCTTGCAGAATATTGTTAGGGTTGATACCGCGAGCAATAGCATATTCAGTCATTGCTTGCGCTTCTGCAACTTTTTCGTCGCTACCTTGGCCACCAGACATAATAAACTTCGGCATTTTTCGCCCCTTGGCAACTTGTTTTTGTGCAAATTGAATGGCGCGGTTAATGCGGCTGGCTAAGAGTGGGGTCACAGTTTCTCCATTGTATAAGCCAGCTCCTAGAACAATGAGGTAATCTTGATTATATTGTCGAGGTACTAATTGATACAATGCTAGATTAATGAGAAAGTTGTAGGCTACTAATAGTAAATAAAGGACAACAGCTGGTGTTGCGTAAAGCAAGACTTTAAGCCAATTCGGTGCAGCTGTGAACGGTCCAGTTAAGACAATTAGCCACATAATAATTAATGCTAGGCCAATAAAAAGGGTTAGTAGATTAGGTAATGTGTGACTTTCTTTCTGCCAAACAAAATAAGCATTCCAGAGAAAGAATAACCACGAAAAAGCAACAATTAAAGCGACAGCTACCACTATCAGGCCCAGTAAAGTAGCATAAATGATAAGTAAAGCATGTAAATTAGTTGCTATAACAAGTACGGTCAGCCAAATTCCTAATAATAGAATAAAAATAGTAAATAAAATTCCATTTAGTAATCGCCGAGGCTCCTTGAACCATGCAGCTAAGAAAATGATCAGTGAAATTAGCAGTATAACCGATATTATTGTAAATGGTCCGTTTGAACTAAGTAATCGAAAAAAGTGCATAATGATTTCTCCAATTTAGGTAATACGAGATAAATCTATTATAATAAAAACAAGCATGAAAGTCATAGTAGATTAGGGTGGAGCAAAATGAAAAAAATATTTTATTACATGAGTTGTGCAGCCAGTATTATTTTGGCTTTTGCAGCATATCAATTTTTGCAGTGTTTTTATTTTTTTCCTAAGCAAGTGCAAAAATTACTGCATCTTAATCAGACAGGGCTGGTGCTAGTAACAAGTGGAGTAACATTCTTGGTTTTGGGCTTCATTTTTTACTTGTATAAGCGTCAGCTGGATGAAGAAAATACTTGGGGCTTCAACCAAAAACCGCATTGGGATTATCGTCGGTTATTAATTATGATTGTTGGTGTCATTTTAATCTTACTTGTAAATTTTATAATGGTTATCATCCTCGGAATCACGAGTACGAAAACGTCGGCTAATCAGGCAAGTTTAAACAAAATTTCACTGCAAGCGGGTGTGTTTTATGCTCCAATGGTTTGCTTAATTGCACCGATTTGTGAGGAAACGATTTTTCGCGGATTATTTTTTAATACTTTTTTTATACAAAAAACGCAATTAAATAAGTGGGTAGGGATTATTTGTAGCGGCTTTTTGTTTGCTTACATGCACGATCCCAAGGTTACTAAATATATTTTACTTTACTGGGCTTTGGGCTGTGTATTAGCGTGGGTTTATATGACAACTAAAGATCTTCGGTATTCAATTATGACCCATGCACTATATAATTCTATGCCCTATTTATTGGGCGCTGCTTGTATCTTGATAAAGTGATTAAGAATAAATGGTGACAAAATAGTCGAGATAATAATTACAAAGATGAGGCTAGAATAAACATCTTGGGAAAATAAATGCTGGCTCTGTCCTAATTGAGAAACTATAAGGGCTACTTCACCACGTGAAATCATACCGGCACCGACAATGTTACCCTCATTTTTACTAAAGCCAAAGAGTAGACTACTGTATTTACCAGCCCAAAATTTAGAAACAATGGCCAAAATAGTCATGATACAGATGAAAATCAAATCATGACCTAAGCTATTGAAGGTAATCGCTAAACCGATATTAGTAAAGAAAAAAGGAATAAAAATCGAATAACCGATTGTGCTAATTGTATGAGAGATTTTTTTATGTTGCGGTGTTTGTCTGAGTGCTAGGCCGCCAAAGAAGGCACCAATTACTGCCGATAAACCAACATATTCAGCGCACCAAACTAAAGTAAAAACAAGAATTAGGGCAATGATATTGGGCGCATGAGCAATGGTCATTTTATTAGCCAGATGCATAAGTTGAGGAGTTAGCCGGTAAATCAGCCAGAGAAAACCCAAGAAACCAATTTCTAGACTAAAATTTAAAATTGGGTTGTTAGTAGGGCCGCTAGTTTTACCTTTTTGACTGCAAGCTGTGAATAAGCTGAGAGCAATGACAGCTAAGATGTCATCGACAACGGCTGCACCTAAGATTGCTGTACCTGCACGGCTATGAAGTTGCCCTTGTTCTTGTAAGACAACAACGGAAATAGAAACACTAGTTGCTGCAAAAACGATTCCAATAAAAATTGCTTCCTGTGGTCGTATTCCCCAAAAATAACAAGTTAAGCCAATAAGAATAATTGGCAGAAGCACTCCAATTGTTGCTATTGTAAAACTTAACTTAAAATATTTTTTGAGAAGAGTAAGATCACTTTCAAGGCCAGCCAAAAACAGTAATAGAATAACACCTAACTGTGAAAAAATATCAATTAAATTACTGGGCTGGATCCAATTGAGGATAGCTGGCCCGAGAACGAAGCCGCAAACAAGCTCGCCAATCACCGCCGGCATATTTAGTCTAGTAGATATTTGACCAAGAATAAGGGAACTAAGTAAAATTAAAATTAAGTTGCCAATAAAAATCATAATTTTGCCTTTCTAAAGTAAACAAAAAAACTTCCAAGTCGCTCTTTGACCCAAAAGAGCAAATCTTGAAAGTTTTTATTTTGGTTATAAAACTCCAACCACTAATAATATTTAATTATTTATTTAATTATTTTAAGTTTAAGCGAATGATTAATTGTTTGCAACTAAGCCTGTTTGTTTAGGACTTTTAGGTTTAGTTTTAGCAAGCAGTGCTAAACTAATAGAAATCATGTCGACACATTCTTGAATGATTGCTCCCCAGAATGCAGGAATAACACCGGTAAAGGCAATCATTTCAATAATAATGACAATCGTGATGGCAGTTAAAACGTCAACGTTAGCAACTTTCATTGTATGCTTGGAAATTGCAACAGCATCGTTGACCTTAGATAAATCGTTAACCATAATAACGGCGTCGGCACTTTCGCTGGCAGCTGATGCTCCTTTAGCACCCATGGCAATGCCAACGTCAGCGGCAGTTAAACTTGGCGCATCATTAACACCGTCACCGGTCATGACAACAGGACGATTTTCTTTAGGTACTTCTTGAATTGCTGCAATTTTTTGAGCTGGTAAAAGTTCAGAACGAATATCATCAACACCGACAGCTTGACCGATTCTATCAGCAACATCCTTGTGGTCACCAGTTAACATCATGATATGTTCGCCGCCTTGACGCTTTAAGCGCGCAATGGTTGTGGCACTTTCTGGTCGTAATTGATCCTTAAAAGTAATATAGCCAGCATAGACATGATCAATGGCAATATAAACGGCAGTAGAATTAATGGTATTAACTTGTTCATGAGGTGCAACATAAGATAGTTTACCCACTTTAACAGTGTGGCCTTCTACGTTGCCGCTGATGCCTTCGCCAGTAGTTTCTTTAATATCTGTTGCAGGTTGTAACAGCTTTTTATCAGTAGCATCAACTAATGAATTAGCGATAATATGGCTTGATTGTTGCTCAACACTGGCAGCGTAACTTTGTAGAGTTTGTTGGCTAACCGTACTTTGATCTACTGGTACAATTGCATCAATGACTAATTGGTTTTCAGTTAATGTTCCGGTTTTATCAAAAGCAAAAGTTTTGGCAGCTGCTAATTTTTCGAGAGTTGGGCCAGACTTAACAATGATATGGTGCTGCGACATCGAACTCATGCCGGAAACCAAGGCAACTGGTGCGGCAATTAAAAGTGGACATGGGGATGCAACAACCATCACTTCAGCAAAGTTAACCGGATTACCTGAATGAATCCAAGCTGCAATTCCGATAACTAAAGAAATAATAGTAAAGGGAACAGCGTAACGATCAGCCATTTTAACAAACTTAGCGGGCTGTGCTTGCGAAGATTTAACTAGAGAAACGATTGTCTGATATTCAGAATCGCTAGCCTTTTTGGTAACAACCATTTCAACAGCATCGCTGCCGTTGATTGCGCCCGACATTAATTCGTCACCTGGATTTTTGTTAACCGGCACGGATTCACCAGTCAATGAAGATTGATCAAAGTTTGATATTCCTTTAATAACTTGGCCATCGACAGGAACCTGTTCGCCGGGTTTAATTAAAACATGGTCGCCAAGCTGCAATTCGTCAACAGCAACAGCGACCAACTTCTCGTTAACAATTTTGTTCGCAATACTTGGTGAATTGCTTAGCAGCGATCGTAATTCTTTGTCTGCTTGACCAGTTGCGTAATCTTCTAAGGTTTCACCACCGGTCATCATGACTAAAATCATCCATTCAGCCCATTGATCACCGATTAAAATAGTTGAGACTACGGCAATGACAGCTAAGATATCGACGCCATAGCGTCCAGTTTTGAAATCACCAACAATTTCTGTTAATAAGGAAATTGCCATTAAAATACCAATAATATCAATTAATATTGTTTGGATTGGAAATTGTAAGCTGCCAATTTGGAATAGGCTCTTAGTTTGCAGACCGAATTGGCAGATTAGTCCGATAGCTCCAGCAACTAGTACAAGGATAAATTTCCATTGACGTCGTAAATTCATTACTATAATGCCTCCATGAATAAAAAATATTTTTATGTTATTAATTTTAGCACTCATTTATTATTTTTAATTAGAATAAGTCTAAATTGGCTTAAATTTAATTGTGACCTTTAATTGGTATTCAAAGTAAAAAGGTTGAATTCATTTAGAATTCAACCTTTTTAGTTAATAATCACTTAATTTGATAATTTTACTAGTTTCTTCTTTAGCTTGCTTAACTACTCGAGGTCCAGTTGGAATTATGCCTTCTTCTTTGTCATCAATTGCCTTGTTAATTGTATGCAAGTGTGCGGCTTTAGCTAACCTGATAGCATCGATTATATCGGAAGAGGACATAGTAACAAAGTTATCATTATTACCATAATCGTTGGTTTCCTCAAAGTAGTGATTGATTTTGGTAACACTATTTGCTGAAAAATGTTCTGCTTGTGCTAGATTCAATAGTAGGGCATGCAGACGAGTGGCAGACACCAATTCATGTTGCAGCATTTCAAAGACCCAGGAAAAATTGATATCCATTGTTTTGAACTGTTTAGCAATGCGGTCCTCATAAAAGGCATGAGTAATCCGCATAATTTCGCTTAGATGACCAGACTGCTGGTCTAGCTTCTTCAGCTTGTCAACTAATTCTTGCTTTTCCTGTAGAGATAATTCATTATCTTGAGGATAAGAATAATTTTTGATGATGGTTTTAACCAAGTAAGTTAAATCATCATTGTTTGTCTTATTTGTCATTTTAGTTTCTTCCTATTCTAACTAATTAAATAAGATGTTATCTTATTTTATGACGCTTAATACAACAATATTATAAAAATGTTATCTAATTATTGCTAAGCAATAGTAATAATTATAATTGTGTATATAACTCATAAAATGTATATTTAAACCAAATTATTTATGAATTATGTACTAACAAAACCAGCATATACAAAAGAACTTAAACTAATTTACTCTTGTTGTTAGTTATTATAATACAGTTTAAATAAAAGTGCTAAAAAAAGTTAAAAATAAGCAAAAAATATTTTGTAGTTTTAAATATCACTATTTTTTGTGATAGATGTTACTTTATATTTGCTATCAAAATTATGTGCAATGTAATTAAATACTTTGATCCATTCACGTCTAGTTAATAATCCTTGGAAGACATCATGATCATTAACAACAGGCAAAAAGGCATTGTCGACTAAGAGGTGCAATTGGACTTCTAAAGTTGTTTGGGCAAAATTAATCTTAGGAAAATCTACCTGCATCACATCCTTAACCTGTAATTCTGTTAGCGGATCAAGTGAAATCTTATCTGTTTTCATCATCTTATCTGTAATCATTGCTAAGCTAAGTAAGCCAACAACATGATTTTGCTGGTCAAGAACGGGGATTTTGGAATATTTTACACGTGTTAAAATCAAAAATGCGTGGTAGAGCGGATTATCGTCGTAAACGAAGGCAATTCGTGTTGCGGGAATTAAAAACGAACCTGCTTTTTCTTGAATTAAACGTTCAATTACTGGTGAGAACATTATTAAAATCCTTTCACTATTGTTAAAAAGTACCAAATAAAAGGGAAAAGGCTCGCAAAAATTGCGAGCCTGTTAGTTTTCATCTACTTTGAAGGAGTAAGAATGAATGAAATAAAAAAGTGGGAGTATATAGTAAGTCTTTTGACTTACTATATTATCTATAATAACCTCAAATTGTGAAATTAGCGTGTAAAAACTCTTATGAAAGAGTAAAGAATTTCTTCAGAACCATTAAAGAGAAAGAAAAACTCACGCAACACACGTGAGTCGAAAGGGATAGATATGAAATTGACTTATAAAGTCATTTCGGTTTTTTCATTATTATTTATACTTGGAGGAGTATGAATGAAAAACAAAAAAGTTGAGTTGTAATGTAATGAGAATCTTAATTCTTATTAATTACTCTTTTAGTATAACTGTTAAATGTGAAAAAAGTATGACGAATTTTATAAATAAGCAATTTTTCTATTACGTAAAATGGTTCACTGGCATTGCAATGTTATAATGATAGTAATTTGCATAGAATTGTTATTTGAAAGTAATTAAGGAGCAAAAATGGAACAGCAAAAAGCCCGTAAAAAAATTATTTTTTGGCTGCGATTTTCCGGCTGGTTTTGCTTAATTCCGGCTTCTGCTTGGTTATTAGTTATTCAAACGGCCAAGCAGATGGGATTAGCTGATTATACATTGTGGTTTGGGATAGAATTAGGTATCATTGTGCTGTTTGCAGTTTATTTGTTAACGACAGCAAACAACGTGCGCTGGCAACAGCCGCGTAACCTAATGCTGCTAGCGATTTTTGCGTTAATTTTTATTTCGCTAATTGTATTTATTTCACTGTGCTTTGCTTATAACGCTTGTTGCAAGATGAACAAGCAACCACCAGATAGATAAATTGTTTAAATTTGGTAAAATATCCGTTCGAAATATTGGGTTATTCGGCATCTGTAGTACTATAGTCAATAGTATATTTATTGTTATTGAGGGAGACATATGGATAAAAAAGAGAAAATCGATTCGCGCGGCAAACGAATAGGAAAGTTTGTTCTGACGACAATTATTTATTGTGTTATCTTAATGGCACTAATCTATTTGTATCAATATAGCGGCCTTACTTCGGTTCACTTTATTTACGACGAATTTTAAGGTGGTGTATAAAAATGATTAAAGATGTAATTAAGAAAATTGATGAAATTGCCGCAGCCGATCCTAAGCGGATTGTTTACGACTATCTCGGTCAAACTAACACTTATGGCGACCTCAAGAAACGTTCAGATGCCTGGGCACATAAAATTGCTAACTTAGCTATTCCTGCAGGCAGTCCAATTATGATTTGGGGTGGTCAAACTTTTGAAATGATTGCCAGTTTTTTGGGTTGTGTTAAGTCAGGACATGCTTATATTCCAATTGCTAGTTATTCTAATGCTGAAAGATTGGTGATGATCCAAGACGTATCACAGGCACAAGTAGTTTTGGCAATTGATAAACTGCCTGAAATCAATTTATCAAATTTGCAGGTTGTTAGTCCTAGTGATGTTGAAGACGGCGATTTTGCTATTGATCCTGCTAACTTTGTTAAAGGTAAAGATAATTTCTATATTATTTTTACTTCAGGAACTAGTGGCAAGCCTAAGGGTGTTCAAATTAGTCATGACAATCTGCTCAGCTTTGTTAATTGGGAAATGACAGACTTTGCTTTGCCAGAGCACCCAAGTTTCTTAGTTCAAGCTCCGTATTCGTTTGACCTTTCGGTTATGAGTTTGTATCCAGCATTGGTTGGTGCGGGCAAGCTAGTTGTTTTGCCACATGAGGTAACGCAGAATTTTGCACAATTATTTGTAACAATGCCAAAATTGCAATTTAACGTATGGGTTTCGACACCATCATTTGCACAAATGTGCTTTTTGGATAAGACTTTTGACGGCGCGCACCATCCAGATTTGACGCATTTTCTGTTCTGTGGAGAGGAATTACCGCATACAGAAGTCGCAATGCTTAAGAAGAAATTTCCCAATAGTAAAATCTTTAACACTTATGGTCCAACTGAGGCCACGGTTGCTGTCACGCAAGTTGAAATTACTGCTGACGTGCTTGCCAAATATGACCGTTTACCAATTGGTAAAGTTAAAGAAGATACTAGAATTACAATTGATAAATCTAAGGGAGATCAACCTAATGAAGGTGAGGTTTTGATTGAAGGACCTAGTGTTTCTCGAGGATATTTGAATAATCCAGAAAAGACAGCTAAAGGGTTCTTTAAAGATCCAGCTGACGAGTACATGACGCACCGTTCTGGTGATGAAGGCTTCTTTGACGGTGATATGCTCTTTTATCGTGGCCGTATTGATTTTCAAATTAAGTTTAACGGTTACCGTATTGAACTTGAAGAAATCAATCATTACCTTGGTAAAAATAAGTTTGTTGATCATGGTGTTGCTGCGCCAAAATATAATAAAGATCATACAGTTAAACAGATTGTTGCCGAAATTGAATTAAAAGATGGTGTTAAAGAGCAATATTCAGAAGATGAAATTACGAAAGCAATTCGCGCTGACTTGGCTGCTGGCTTGATGCCATACATGATTCCGCAACGTTTTGTTTACCGCGACCAATTGCCAGTTTCACAAAACGGTAAGGTCGACATTAAAGCTGTAATTAAGGAGGTTAATGAGTAGTGGGCTTTAACTTCATTAACTTGCAGCCTTATGGGAATCCGCAGTATTTTATCTACTTAATTATTGGTTTGTTGCCGATGATTATCAGTTTATATTACGGCCACCGGTTAAAAAGCTACGAAGTTATTTTTTCAGTAGTTTTCTTATTCTTAATTTTTGACGGTACTAAGTGGCAGCAAGGTGTCAGCTTATTAATTTATCTGGCAATTGAATTACTACTGACGTATGGCTACTTGCACTATCGTAAGGTGGGTAAAAATAAGACGTGGGTCTTTTACCTAGCTGTAATTGTAGCAATTATGCCGTTAGTGTTAGTTAAGATACAGACGGCTTTTCCGAAGGCGCAAATTCCGGGTGTCCTTGCCTTTTTAGGAATTTCGTATATTACCTTTAAAACAGTGCAAGTTATCATGGAAATTCGTGATGGTGCAATCAAAGATGTTAATCTTGGCACGTATCTGCGTTTTCTATTATTCTTTCCGACACTTTCATCAGGACCAATTGATCGTTATCGTAGATTTGCTAAAGATTGTGATACGGCGCCAAAAAGAGAACAATATGTTGATGACTTAGCACATGCTGTTCGTTATTTATTTCAAGGATTTTTGTATAAATTCGTTTTAGGCTGGTTCTTTGGGACATATTGGCTGCCGCGGATTAGCAAGTTGGCCTTAATCGCCGGTACTGCTGCAGGTGGCTTAAAATTATCCTGGTGGGTTGTTGCCTATATGTACTGCTACAGTATGTATTTGTTCTTTGATTTTGCTGGTTATTCATTATTTGCTGTATCGATTTCCTATTTTATGGGAATTCATACACCAATGAACTTTAACAAACCATTTATTTCGCAAAATATCAAGGAATTCTGGAATCGTTGGCACATGACTTTGTCCTTCTGGTTCCGTGATTACATTTATATGCGGTTCACTTTCTTTGCAATGAAGAAAAAATTGTTCAAGAATCGGATTAGATTATCGCAAGTATCATACTTTCTGTTGTTTTTAATCATGGGTTTTTGGCATGGCTTGACATGGTACTACATTGTTTATGGTGCCTTTCACGCAACGGCAATTATTATTAATGATTATTGGATTAGATTTAAGAAAAAGCATCAGGGGCAATTGCCATCAAATAAGTTTACGAAATGGTTTGCTATTTTCTTAACATTTAATGTTGTTTGTTTCAGTTTTCTGATTTTCTCTGGTTTTCTTAGCCAATTATGGTTCGGTTGGAAGTAGAGAAGAAATTTAATTAAGAGGTTATATTATGGATACCAAAAAAGAAGTTTTAGCTATTTTACAAGATTTAACTGGCGAAGATTTGTCAGATAAGATGGACGAAGATATTTTTTCTAATGGCTTAATGGATTCAATGGCTAGTGTACAAATGTTACTTAGCTTGCAAGAAAAATTTGAAATTGATGTTCCTGTTTCAGAATTTGACAGAACAGAATGGAATACACCAGCTAAGATTGTGGCAAAGGTGGAAAATTTAGAAAATGAGTAACAAACGCCGCTTATGGCAAATTTTTGGCCCGGTTCTCTGTGCTATAATTTTGCTGTTGGTGATCTTACTTTTGCCTTGGGAGAGAACTTTTTCTAAAGCTTCAATCTATCAGGCAGCTAATTCACAGACAACGACGATCTTCAAAGGCTCGCGCATGAAGCAAAATGCTTTTGATGATGGCTACGTTCCGTTCTATGGTTCAAGTGAATTGTCGCGGATGGATCCGCTCCATCCTAGTGTTTTGGCAGAAAAGTATCACCGCAATTACCGCCCGTTTTTGTTGGGTGGGCCAGGCAGTCAATCTTTAGCTCAATTTTTAGGGATGCAGGGAACGGCTCAACAATTAAAGAATAAAAAAGCAGTTGTTATTATTTCACCTCAATGGTTTACGAAAAAAGGGCAGGATCCCAATGCCTTTGCTCTCTACTATTCACCGCTGCAGGCATGTAACTTTTTGCTTGGCGTAAAGAAAAACAATCTAGCTAATCGTTATGCAGCCAAACGCTTTTTGCAGATGCCTGAAGTTAAGGGTGAGATTAGGTCTGGAATGGATAAAATTGCGGCAGGTCAAAAATTAACCTCAATGCAGCGTTTAATTTTAGAAAATCAGCGGCAAATGTTAAATAATGAAGATAAGTTCTTCAGTACTTTTCAATTACGTGATCGAATTCAAAAAATTCATGAACGGGCTAAATTGCTACCTGCTAATTATTCAATTGCGGAACTTAATCGGGTTGCTGACCAGCAAGCTGCAATTCATACTAATTCTAATGATTTTGGAATTAATAATAGTTTCTTTAGGTCACGACTTGATAAGAAAAATTTACGGAAGCTAAAGAATAGTCAAATTAGTTTTGACTATACAAAGTCAGCTGAATATAGTGATTTTGAATTGATGCTACGTCAATTTGCTAAGCAGCATACAAATGTTCTGTTTATTATTCCGCCAATTAACCAAAAGTGGTCTAATTATACTGGTTTATCACAAAAAATGTACCAAAAATCAGTTTCTAAAATTAAGTACCAATTGGCTAGTCAAGGTTTTACCAATGTTGATGACTTATCGAGATTTGGTGGCAAAAAGTATTTTATGGAAGATACAATTCACCTTGGTTGGCGTGGATGGGTTGCAGTTGATCGGTCAGTTAAGCCATTCATGGCGAAGGCAAATTTACCGTATAACTACAATCTGCATAATTATTTTTACACTAAAAAGTGGCAAAACAAGCCATATGCAGTTAGTGTAACCAATAGAACACCAGTGAATACTGATCGAAAAGAATCTTTAAAAGAAAATTAGTGCGCCAGAAAATTGCGGCTCTGGGAATTAAAGGCTCAGTTTTAGTTATCCAAAATGGCAAGACTTTGCTGGACTATGCAACAGCTAACACAACTGACACTAGTTATTTAATAAATTCTGTTCAAAAGTCAATGACGGCAGCAATGGTTATGCGAGAAGTTCAGGCAGGCAAGTTGAGTTTACGTGATCGTCTTAGTGAATTTTATCCAGAAATTCCGGGAGCAAAAAAGATCACAATTAGAAATTTGTTGACGATGACTGCAGGATTAATGCTTAAGCCAGGAGCTCAGCTAGGTCGCAAGCATTTTGTTTCGGACAGCGATAATATTCAGCGAGATATTACAAAAACTATCTTTGAAAATAAGATGTTAGGTAAGTGGTATTACAGTTCATTAAATTATGTGTATTTATGTGGTATTATTTCTCAGATTACAGGTAAAAGCTATGAACAATTATTCCGTGAAAATTATGTTAAGCCGCTAGGCTTGAAGCATACCGAGTTTCTGTGGTCAAAGCCAAGCAAGATTATTGCTAGTTGCCTTGTTCCAGGCATGGATTATCAGAACGGTCGACTGAATGTAATTAAGCATAAGGTGGCTCTACGCGCGGCTCATGATGAGCTAGGTGCAGGGTCAGTGGTAATGTCTAATCATGATCTAGCCAAAGTAATTCGTTATATTTTAACTGGTAAAATGTTATCGAATAAGAGTCGTAAGCTGCTTTATACAGCTGAACCGCCAAGTTACTATAATGGTGGCTTATATAATGATGAAAAGCACAAATTAAAAACAGCTAATGGTGCCGGTGAAGGTTACTATACTTTTATGCGGACAACAAATAATGGGCAAACATTAATTGTGATTCAGTCTAACCAAACTAAGGATGGTCAGTTCGATTTTCTGAAGCCAAAAATTGATCAGATCATGATGCAGTTGATTGGTTATAAAACAAGTAATGAAAATATGACAGGTTAAGCCTTGTCTTTTGGGTAATTGCATGCTAAAATTTTGTTGTGCCGCCACCGAGAAAGTAATCATTTTCTCCGGTAGCGAAAATGCTAATTTCTATATGTGGTCAGTAGTGACGGCACAACGCTGTGTGAGCTTAGTTCCGATGTTGGTGGAACTAGGCTTTTTTTGTATCATAAATGTACTTGACTTAGACTATAAGGAGAGTATAATGCCTGATATAAATAATTGGAAAGAAGGCTGGCAATGACTAGAGTAGAATTAAAACAAGAAGCAAAAAAGCAGCTGCATGGCAATTGGCTGTGGGCTGCGGGAGTAGTTGCAATTGTTTTTATAATCAGTTCACTTATTTCAAGTTCAGGTATTTTTACAGCTAACATTGATTTTAATGATATATCCAAATGGTTGTTAGACCTGCTGCTTGAATTTATTTTAATGATTTTTGTTAGCTTTTTGACTGAGAGTTATGCAATTACTTTTTTAAATTTGCGTGATGGTAAAAAAGATGGTGTTATTAAGTCAGCTTTTTCGGTCTTTGCTGCTAATTTATTTGTTCCTGAATTATTGAATTATCTGATGCAAATAATCTTTGAATTGTTGTGGACTTTGTTATTAATAATTCCGGGAGCAATCAAGGGGTATTCTTATGCGCTGACACCGTATATTGTTAAAGATATGGCTGATAGTGGTAAAAAAGTTAGCTTTACTGCGGGTATTACAGCTAGTAAAGAGTTGATGCGCGGTCATAAGTGGGAATTATTTGTACTTGATCTTAGTTTTTGGGGTTGGTATATCCTTTTATTTGGTTGTGGAATACTGATTGGCTATCTTTTTGGTCTAATTATTAATTTAAATTCCTATTATCCGGTTGTATATTCGATTACTGGTAATTTATTTATGGGGCTTGGTGGCTTAGTGTTAGCACCGTATGTTCAAACAACTAAGGCTAATTTTTATCGTAATTTAGCTGGTGAACAATTTAGTAAGTAAGAATTTAAAATTAAATAAAAAGGGTAGGAATTATTCCTACCCTTTTTTATATCATTAATAGCGATTAAGATCTTCAATATTGCTATTAAATAAGTGCTCTGAATACTTAATACTTGCACTACTGTTACTATCAGTATCTTGCAAAGCATCTTTAACTTGATTGGAGCTTAGATGATCAATAAGAAAAGCTTGCAGTGCCTTATTAACTAGGTCACTCATATCAGTTTTAGTTACTTCAAGATATTTTTCTGCTAATTTCTCTGTTTTTTCATTTAGTGTTATTTTCTTTTTGCTCATTTTCTCACCTTTCAGAAATCATTTTTATTATATCATTTTTTAAAATTAGTAGTTAAGAAATCACTAATTACCTTAAATTGCTACCTGTAAGCGTATAATAAAGTATCAATCTAATTAATCTAAGGTAAGGTTTATATAATGGTCGATTTTACTACTAAAGTTGTATTATGGGTGCAAAAGCGCTCTTTCTTTCAGGGGGTACAAAATACATTGATAATGTTGATGCCTGTTGCTGTTATGGGTTCATATTTTCAATTGCTGTTTGACCTCGTTTTTTCACCTAATGGAATGATTTATAATATTTTTGACTTGGATAAGATTATTTCTGATCATCTCTGGTATGCTGGCTCCTTTGTAACACGTGGAATGGTGGCAGTTACTTTTGGCGTATTTGGTGTTTATGCAGCTTATTTTATGGCGCGCTATACTGCTAGAATATACCATCGGGATTCGACAATGGCTGGAATGGCTGCGGTATTGGTAATTTTATTTTGTTCATATGCTTCAAGCAGCGGCAAAGATAGTCGGATGCCTTTTACAACTGGCTTACTGCAAGTTGATGGTGTTTTTATTGCCTTAGTTATTGGTTATTGTGTTGGTCAAGTCTTTCGCCTGTTAGGTAAAGAATATCAACCTGTTGCTGCCGAAAACTCAAGTTGGATTCGTCACCGGGCTTGGCTGAGTGTTGAACCAATGATTGTTTCGCTTTTTTTGGGAATTATTTTAGGAATTATCATTTATGAGTTGCAATTAAAAATGTTGAATTCGGCTAGTTTTAGTGAATTAGTGAGTCGCTTGCAGACAACCAATAATTTAGCAGAAGTGCTGCTACTTTCGGCAGTCGTTACTTTTTTGAGTTGGCTGGGAATTGGGTACCCGTTGCGCTCACTTTCAGGAACAATTAATAATGCCTATACTGCAGAGAATTTAACATCCGCGTTACGTCATGGCAATTCGTGGAATGTACCGTATAAGTTTTTGGGGAGTTCATTGATTAACAGCTACGGGACGATGGGCGGAGCCAGTATTGTCTTAGCGCTTATTGTTTTACTGCTTTTACGACGTAAAAATCATGAAATTGAGTCAGTTGCGCGAATTAGTTTGCTGCCAGTTGCCTTTAATTCAACGCTGGGATTCACGATTGGGCTGCCATTAGTTTTGAATCCCTTGTTTATGTTACCCGCAATTATTTTACCGCTGATTAATATGTTACTGGCTGCTTGTGCGATTAGTTTACATTTTTTGCCAGTCTGTGTGTATCCAATTTTGAAAGGGACACCAGGAATATTAATTCCATTTTTTGGGACAAACGGTAATTGGCTAGCGTTAATGTTTACAATAATTTTGTTTATTTTGGATCTGTTGTTGCTATTGCCCGTTGTTAAGGTTGATGAACATCTAGAAGAACTGTTGCGTATTAAACAAGGAGACTTAATTGATGCAAAAAAATAATAATTATAAGTGGTTAATTTTCTTACTGCTGATTATGGTTGTCCTGTCTATACCTAGCTATTTTTGGATGAAAAAATCTAATAATGCTCGTGCTGAGCGCAGTAAGTCACTGTTATCGCCAGTAATTATGGTGCCAGGCTCAAGTGCAACAACAGAACGTTTTAACCAATTAATTGATCAATTGAATAAGACAACGTTGCACCATCATAGTGTGTTGAAGGTTAACGTTTCACGTGAAGCAAAATTAACATATAGTGGGGCAATTGGCAAAAATGACCTAGAACCGTTTATTATTATTGGCTTTGATAATAATAAGGATGGCTATAGCAATATTAAGAAGCAAACTAAATGGCTGGATGTTGCCTTTAATTCGCTCATGCATAACTATAAATTCAATAATTTTAAGGCTTTTGGTCATTCTAATGGGGGACTGATCTGGACTTACTGGTTAGAGCATTATTATTCGCAATATTCTAATGAGACAAAAATGAAGTGTTTGATGACTTTGGGCACACCGTACAATTTTACAGAAAATAACTTAAATAATCATACGCAAATGTTGGCTGATTTTATTAAATATCGGTCGCGATTACCGCAAAAGCTGCGCGTTTATTCATTGTCTGGCGGCAAAAATTATGAATCTGATGGCATTGTTCCAGAATCTAGTGTGGCGGCTGCTAAATTTATTTTTCAAAATCAAGTTAAATCTTACACGGCAATGACGGTTACGGGAAAAGAAGCCGATCATTCTGATTTGCCACAAAACAAACAGGTTGTTCAATTAATCCGGCAATATTTGTTAGTGCCGGAGAAACAACCTAAGCTGAATAATAGAAAGGACGGACAATAATGCAATATGAAAAGCAGCCAACTAAAATTGAAGTTATTGGTGGTCGCGTTAATAACTTAAAAAATATTAATGTTGCGATTCCATTGCATCGATTTGTTGTAATTTCGGGACTTAGTGGCTCAGGTAAATCCAGTTTAGCAATGGGAATTCTCTATTCTGAAGGTGCAAGACGGTATCTTGATTCACTTGCGACCTATACAAGACGGCGAATTAGTCAGGTTGGTCGTGCAGAGGTTGATGAGGTTCGGCATATTCCGTCTGCTTTAGCGTTAAGACAACGTCCGCCAATGCCAGGTGTGCGGTCAACAGTGGGCACGGTAACGGAAGTTTTTAATATTTTACGTCTGATTTTTTCAAGATTGGGTTCACCAGTTTGTCCGAATGGCCACCGGATTAAGTCAACAATTAAAATTGCGCAGGCAATGGACTTATCTGGCGCAGCAATGGGTCAGATAACCTGTCCTGTCTGTGGCGTGCATTTTTATGCTTTTAGTGCGGAAGACTTTGCCTTTAATTCAGATGGTGCCTGCAAAGAATGTCAGGGACTAGGAACGGTTGAACAGATTGATGATAGTAAAATTATTGCTGATGAAAATTTATCCTTAGAGCAAGGAGCAGTTGCTACTTGGCAAATTCCTGGACGGAACTGGATGTGGCGGATTGCACGTGAATTGGGAGTGCGGGTCGATGTTCCATATCGCGAATTGAATACGAAAGAAAAGCAAATTGTGTTGCATGGCAAAGAACGTAAAATACCGGTTGATGTCCCAACATCTACTGGTCGTGTGTATCATCTTAATGCCTTGTACGAAAACGCGTATCAGGCAGTTGCTAATTCACGCAGGACGACTAAGTCTGAGCGCGGTTTAGCTCGGATTGATGCTTTTTATCGTTTTAATACTTGCCCACGTTGTCATGGCTACCGTATTGATCCTAGTCGTTGGTCACAATTAGTTGCTGGTAAGAATATCGTTGAAGCTGAACAGTTGACCTTAGGTCAATTGGATAAGTATATGCAAGAGATATTAATCGCATTGCCAGCAAATATGCAGGCTTTGGCACAAGATTTAACTGGTGAGTTGATGCATCAAGTTAAGCCACTACTTAAGTTGGGCTTAGATTATTTAAGTTTAGAGCGGCAGGCTAGCAGTCTGTCAACGGGTGAACTGCAGCGAATTCAGTTAGGCCGGACGTTGAGAACAGAAACTACAGGTGTACTTTATGTCTTGGATGAACCATCAGTTGGCTTGCATCCAGACAATGTTGCTGGACTAATTGAGATCTTTCATGAGTTAGTTAATCAGGGAAACTCGCTTGTTGTGGTTGACCATGAAACCTCAATCATTAATGCCGCTGATTGGATTATTGAAATTGGTCCAGGTTCAGGTGATAAAGGTGGTCAAATTATTGCGCAGGGTACGCCTGAACAGGTTAAGCAAGATGCAGTTTCGCATATTGGTCCTTACCTAACAGGCACTGCAGTACTGAATGTGCGGCCCCTAGCAACGTCAACCGATTTATTTAAGCAAGGAGAAATCTCATTTACAATTAATCGGCGGTTTAATTTAAGAGATGTTCATGCGCGAATCCCAGTGGGACGGTTAACATCAATTACTGGCTTTTCTGGTGCTGGTAAGACAACAATGATTCTTGATTCGTTGCTTCCAGCTCTTAAGGCACACAAAAAGCAAGAGTCTGGGCCATCTTGGGTAAGGGATTTAACTAGTGGCGGTATTACCAACGTGATTAGTGTTGACTCTGCCCCAGTTGGTAAAAATCAACGCTCAACGGTTGCAACGTACACTGATATTATGACGAATTTACGTAAGTTATTTGCTAAGCAGCCGTTAGCTAAAAAACTGCAATATCGAGCAGCGCATTTTTCGTATAATAATAAAGAAGGTGCATGTCCTGCTTGTGGTGGTACTGGAGTAATCGCACTAGATATTCAATATTTACCTGATATGGTAGAAACTTGTTCGACTTGTGGCGGGCAGCGCTATAATTCTGACGTATTACGGGTAAAGTGGCATGGCTTAAGTATTGCTGATGTTCTGGCTTTTTCTGTTGATGAGGTTCTTGAGCAAGAATTATTTGCCAAAATACCAGCAATTCAGAAAACCATTGTGACTTTGCATGATATGAGCTTGGGCTACTTGCATTTGGGTGAATCAACGCCAGCTCTATCTGGTGGTGAGGCGCAACGTTTAAAGTTAACTAGTCATTTGCATCGCAGACAGACAGGGAGTTTATTTGTTTTTGATGAGCCAACAGTTGGCTTGCATCCATATGATGTTCGCAACTTATTAGGAGTTTTTCAAAAATTATTAGCTAAACAAGCAACAATTATTACAATTACTCATGATCTAGATATTATGGCTAATAGTGATTATATGATTGACATGGGGCCACGTGGTGGTAAGCAAGGTGGCCAAATTATTGCCTGTGGGTTACCTGTGGATATCTCGAAAAATACCAGCAGTTTAACGGCTAAATATTTGCAAGCACATTATCATCTATACCAAAAGTAAATTAAAATACTATACAAAGCATTGATAAATCAATGCTTTTTGTTTACTAAAAGAAAATAGGTAAATTGTGGAAAAATGAGTTAAATAATTTGCTATTTGTGGATAACCTGCTATACTTTGGGATGTAAACAAGTTAGCACTCGAATGATTAGAGTGCTAATTGATGACGAAAAACTACAATAAGGGGTGTTAATAAATGGCATACTTTGATAATGATTTTGACAATTTATTTAACGAATTAAACAGTTCTTTCTTTGGTAATCAGGATGATCATAATAATGGAGCAGTTCCTATCCATTATTCTGGCAGTATGAATTTTTCACCGCAGAATTTTAACGGTCAGGCTCAAGCAGTGCAGCCAAATGCTCAAAAAGAAAAGCCGATTGGTGTGGATTTGGTCGAACAAGCGAAGAATAATAAGTATGATCCGGTAATTGGTCGTGATGAACAAATTCAGGAAGTAATCGAAATTCTGAGTCGGCGTAAGAAGAATAATCCTGTACTTGTTGGTCCCGCTGGTGTTGGTAAAACAGCAATTGTTGAAGGCTTAGCCCAAAGAATTGCAAGCGGCAATGTTCCAGACAAAATGAAAGACAAGCACATCATTGAAGTTAATGTTAATGATATGGTTGCTGGTTCTAGCTTACGTGGTAGTTTTGAAGAACGGCTCAAGAAGGTAATTGATCAAGCGAAAAAAGACCCGAATATTATCTTGTTTATTGATGAATTACATAATATTGTTGGCGCTGGTTCAACAGATTCTGAAAATAACAGCGGGGATGCTGCTAATATCTTGAAACCAGCCTTAGCAAGTGGTGACCTGAACTTAATTGGGGCAACAACAACAGGTGAATACCGCAGAATTGAAAATGATGCTGCATTAGCACGGCGGTTCCAACCAGTCCAGGTTCCAGAACCATCAGCTGATGTGACAGTTAAAATTTTACAAGGACTTAAAAAGAAATATGAGGACTATCATCATGTTAAATATGATGATAGTGCATTGCGTTTAGCAGTTGAATTATCGCAACGGTATATTCAAGGTCGGCATTTACCGGATAAAGCAATTGATTTAATGGATGAAGCTGGTGCTAAAAAAGGCTTGGATACTGTGCCTGAAGACGAAGCTAGCTTGCAGGAGCGCATTGCTAAATTAGAAAAAGAAAAGAAGGCTGCTGCTGAAAAAGAAGATTATGCCAAGGCTGACACTTTAAAGAAGCAAATTAAGGAATTAACAGACAAAAAAGATCACGTTCACGATGTTGCTTCACCGCGGGTTACGGATCAGGATATTTATGCTTTAATTGAAGCTAAAACTAAGATCCCAATGAGTGAATTACATGCAAGCGAGGGCCAACACAATATTGATTTGGCTAAACACCTGAAGGAAGCTGTCATCGATCAAGATAATGCAATTGACATTATTACCGATGCGATTGCGCGTAAGCAGGTCTTTAAGGATACTGATCGGCCAACGGGTTCATTCTTGCTTACTGGTCCAACAGGAGTTGGTAAGACCGAACTTGCTAAACAACTAGCGATTCAATTATTTGGTGGTGAAAATCACCTGATTCGACTTGATATGTCAGAATATCAAGACCAAATGGCAGTTAACAAGTTAATTGGTTCTGCTCCGGGTTATGTTGGCTATGGCGAAGGAGGTCAATTAACTGAAAAGGTTCGTCACCAACCATATAGTCTGATTTTGCTTGATGAAATTGAAAAGGCTAATCCACAAGTCTTTAATGCTTTATTGCAGATTATGGATGATGGGCGGTTAACAGATGCTCAAGGTAGAACAGTTTCCTTCAAGGATACAATCTTGATTATGACTTCTAATGCCGGTTTTTCTGATAAGTTACTTAAGGATGGTAAAGTCGATCATGATAAGATGATTAAGGTCTTGGAAAATTACTTTAGACCAGAATTTTTGAATCGGCTAGACGCCATTGTGCCATTTAATTCTTTGAGTCCAGAGGATATGACTAAAATTATCGATATTTACCTCAAAAAGATGACCAGTGTTCTTGCTAAGAGAAAGGTTAAAGTAGAAGTAAGTCCTGACGCCAAGGCATATCTTGCTGAAAAAGGCTATGATAAGAAATTTGGTGCGCGGCCACTGCGGCGGGTAGTTGAGCAAGACTTAGAAACACCGATTGCTAAATTGCTGATGAAAGAACCAGAAACTAAAGAAGTTAAATTTACAGCTGATAAGCAGCATGTTTATTTAAATGGTGCGGCAATTTTAACTATTAATTCAAAAGTAGAATCTGAAGCTGAAAAAGTCGAAAAAGAAGAAAAATAGGTTTAGTTAACTTATAATAAAACCCCGAAATTATATTAATTTCGGGGTTTTATATTGTTTTAAAGTTACTTTTCAGTTATATATTTTCCAGCAAGACGACCAAAAGTTAGTGCATGACTTTGCTGCAAGCCCAGGTACTCTATCCGGATATGATCCCCAGAAGAAGCCACCAGAGCAGTTTCCCGCAGCGTAAAGTCCCTCAATAGGTTTCTTTTGTTTATTTAGATATTGTATTGATTATGTTAGGACTAGCGCACTGCTAGCAGTCATATTTTTAGTTTTGGGATACTTTGTACTTAATTAAATGTATCCACTTTAAAATATAGTGTTGACAATTAACTGTTTATGAGTTAAATTAGCAGTTAATTAAATATTTATTAAAATATTTTTAGTGTATATAGTTACTTATTGTTTAAATAACAACTTAATAACTGGAGGCAATTTTCATGAAACAAAAATTAGCAGATCTTGATTGGAATAATCTGGGCTTTGAATATCGCGATTTACCTTATCGCTATGAGGCTAAATATAAAGATGGTCAATGGCAGGAAGGCAAGATGATTGAAGATTCAACTCTTACTCTTTCTGAGGGCGCTGAAGTATTACATTACGGCCAAGAAATTTTTGAAGGTTTGAAGGCTTACCGTCGTAAAGATGGGAAAATTAACCTCTTTCGTCCTGACCAAAATGCTCATCGTTTTGCCTTATCAGCTAAGCGATTAACAATGCCAGTATATCCTGAAGATAAATTTGTTGCTGCTGTTAAGCAAGTGGTGCTAGCAAATAAAGAATATGTTCCACCTTATGATAGTGGTGCGACATTATATATTCGCCCGTTTATGATTGGTACCTCGAAGGCTTTGGGAGTGGATGCTGCTACTGAATATACATTTCGAATTTTTGCAACGCCAGTTGGTGCTTACATTAAAGGCTTAAATCCTGCAGCTTATAAAGTTAGTGAATATGATCGAGCTGCTTATGCCGGTACTGGTCAAGCTAAGACATCTGGTAACTATGCTAGCAGCTTGTTACCATCAGTTGAGGCTCACCAAACTGGATTCGCTGATTGTTTGTACCTTGATCCGCGGGAACATAAGTATGTTGATGAATTTGGTGGTGCGAACTTCTTTGGCATTACGCAAGATGGACAATTCGTTACACCAAAATCAAAATCAATTTTAGTTTCAATTACTAAACGGTCATTGTTAGAAGTTGCAAAGCATCAAGGTTTAAATCCGGTTGAACGGCAAATTACTTTGGAAGAAGCCTTTAAGATGAAGGAAGCTGGTGCGATGGGTACTGCTGCCGTTATTTCGCCAGTTGGTTCAATTACTTATCAAGGACAAAAGCACGTTATTTATAGCGAAGAAAAGACTGGACCAGTTACGACCAAATTGTATAATGAATTGATTGCTATTCAGTATGGCGATAAGAAGGGTCCAGAAGGCTGGGTTCAAACAATCGATTAAAAAAGATAGAATAATTAAAAAGGACACGGAATGTTGCAGTGTCCTTTTTTGGTGTCGTCATTTAGAAACTAAAATATTTGAAAGGGCTAGATTTTCAGTCATATTTTTAATATTGTTGAAAATTATTGATGAATTGTTTAAGAGAAAAAATTAAATAATAGGTAAAAATGAAACAAGTGACAAGTCGGGGTTTAGTGCTTCGCGGGTGCTAGAAGCACCGGCCCGTGAAAAGTGGTGCCTGAATCTTTAACTAAAAGAATTTGGTAACTGATATTGTCAGTGCTGTAGATTATTTTGGTCGCATTTTTGCTAGTTGAGTATAATTGGTAGGTTCAGTTTGGCTTAATTGTTGATGGTATTAATTGGTACGCTATTTTTGCAATAACTTTAGTTTTTATTATTATATTGGCTAACAAAAATCGAAATTCGAGCAAAGAAATAATTTGATAAAATCAGGTGTTTATTATGAGTCTAGCTTGATTTGATAACAATTTTGGTATGGAATTTAGATAAAAACTTCCATATAATAGAATTGTTATGTCAAATTTGTAGTTATAGATAGGATTGAAAATGAAAAATAATAAACAGGGAAGTGACAAACTAGGCTTTGGTGCCATGGTTTTTCTGGCAATTAATTTAATTATTGGGTCAGGAATTTTTTTGACACCCGGAAGTGTAGTTAAGCAGGCAGGAAGTAAAACACTTTTTATTTATTTGGCTGCTGCATTTGTTGCTTCAATTCTTGCGTTGCCTTTTGCTGCCGCATCGAAATATGTTAATAAAGCAGGTGCCTCGTATGCATATTCAAAGGCAGCTTTTGGTTTTAAATTTGGCTTTTATATTGGTGCAACTTGTTATTTTGCAACCAGTGCTGCTTGGGGCGTCGCTTCAGTTGGAATTACTAAATCGGCGCTATCTGTTTTGGGAGCTAACTCTAATAGTATACTTAATGTGACAGTCGGCTTAGGGGTACTAATGACGATTATTACGATCGTTAATTTATTTGGCCAGAAGTTCATCAAAAAGGTAATGAATATGGCTACGCTTGGTAAATTATCTACGCTACTATTAATTATTGTTGCTGGGGTTATTTTGCTGCTTGTAACTGGAGTTTCACACCGATTAAACGAGGTTGATCAGATTAGAATTAATGGTCAGCAAGTAGTTCCAGCTTTAACAATGAGTGGCACAGTGATGGCCGTTGTCTCGGCCTTTTATGCTTTTACGGGTTTTGAATCAGTGGCATCAGGTGCTGAAGATATGGAAAATCCTGAAAAGAATTTGCCACGAGCAATTCCGCTGGCAATTTTAACTGTTGCTCTGATCTATATTGGCGTTTTAACTGTTGCCTTAAAGTTGAATCCTGACGTCCTACTTAAAACCAAGCAGGTTATTGCTTTAGCTGCAATATTTAATAACGAAATTTTGCGGGATGTTGTCTTGATTGGGGCTTTAGTGTCAATGTTAGGGTTGAATTTTGCTTACAGCTTTAGTACACCACGAATTTTGGAAGCAATGGCTCGCGAAAAGCAAATCTCTAAGAAATTGACTAAGAGAACGGAGAAAAACTTTCCCCTCAGAACTTACTTTATTTCTGCTATCTTGGCAATTGTAATTCCGTTATCATTTCAATATAATATGACTAATTTGATTACATTAAGTGCAATCGTCCGTTTTTTAGAGTTTACAATTGTGCCGCTAGCAGTGATTTGCTTTTACTTTGATAAAAGTAAGGAACAGGTTCTTGCAGCCAATAAGAATATTTGGACAGATTTGGTATTGCCAGTTTTAGCAGTAATTTTAGTTGTTTTCTTGTTAACTGAGTATAATTGGCGTGAACAGTTTGGGGTAATTGTGAATAATCGGGTAATTGGTGTTAATTGGTATGCGATTATTGCGATGATCTTTGGCTTTTGTATATTACCATTTATTATGTATCTGATCTCGCGGTCAGAGTGGGAAAAGTGACATAATTTATTTTAAATTAAATAAAAAGTGAACATTTTTAAAATGTTCACTTTTTGCGTTGTCTTATTTAGGGTACGATCCAAGCAAAAGGGTTGGTAAATTAGCAAAGGAATTGTAGTTGCACCAAGCATTTAATTCTTTGATAGAAGTTTGTGCAATTTGTTTATTTTTGCCAGTTAGTTTGTCCGCCGCTGCTGTTACTGCTGCCATTTTTGCTTGTTGCTTTTTTGCATTAGTTTCACTGGTAACTGCAAGTTCAGCTTTGACTAGTGGGGTTAAGGCCCTTTTGCTTGCTAGGGTATTTGTAACACCATTTAGAAAGTTAACCCATGCTTTAACTTGGCCATCTCTGGAAACGATTTGGATCTGACAACCATTTTTGATAGCGTGAACTTGATCAATTTTGTACATAAGGTTTTTCTTAGCAATTCTGCGGACATGCTTATTACTATATAATTTACCGCCAATTTTATTTGCCATCCAAAAGTTAGTATTGGCTGCATCAGGACTAAGTTTGAAAACATAACCAGCGTGAGCTAGCTTTTTGGTCCAAGCTTTGTTTGACAGACTCTTACTTGTGTTAGCACTTACTTGTGTGGCTGTTATTTGTGAAGGCGCATAAACTGCAGTTGCTAATAATGTGCTGATAAGTGTAATTTTAGCTATTTTTTTAAGATTCATTTTGTTACTCCTAATAATATTTAAAAGTATTATTACATTTGTGTAACAATAATGCAATATTTATGTAAAAATATAACTAATTGAGAGCTCCTAATATGAAAATAAAAACTGCTACTCAGCTGTTAGCAGAAATTACTGCCCTGCTTGATAGTCTTAAAAGTAAATAACGCCCAATGGTTGCAAATTATATTATGATTTATTTGCGCTACAGCCTAGTGATCGCAATTTGGGCGGGGATTGACACAAATTTTTTATTAAAAAAACAGACTAGGTATCTAGTCTGTTTCTAACAATTATCGGGAAGACAGGATTCGAACCTGCGACCCCCTGGTCCCAAACCAGGTGCTCTACCAAACTGAGCCACTTCCCGTTTCATGCGCCCTGAAGGATTTGAACCTTCAACCTTCTGATTCGTAGTCAGACACTCTATCCAGTTGCGCTAAGGGCGCGACAACATTATTTTGAGTATAACATAATTATGCAGTTATGGCAAAATAAAAAGTCTTAGCACTGACTACCTAACAGCGCTAAGACAATTATCATTTTAACGGAAAAGCCGGGTTATTTCTACAAGAAATTATCATTTAATGAATTTTATTGATCACCATTTAAGATTGTGTTCTTAACGATCACGTAATCAACAAGTCTGATAGCATTCAATTTTTGTCCACCAGCATAAGAAATTGCTGATTGAAGGTCTTCCTGCATTTCAGTCAACGTATTAGCAATTGATCCACGATAGGGAACTAGCATTTGCTTACCTTCAACATTACGGTAAGCACCTTTTTGTACTTCTGAAGCTGAGCCCCAATATTGCTTATAAGTTTTACCATCGATTTTAATAACATTGCCGGGCGATTCTTCGTGACCTGCTAACATTGAACCAATCATGACCATGCTGGCGCCGAAGCGAACGGATTTAGCAATATCACCGTTGTGGCGAATGCCACCATCAGCGATAATTGGCTTACTGGCAACTTTACTACACATTCTGAGAGCAGCTAATTGCCAACCACCAGTGCCAAAACCAGTTTTGAGCTTAGTAATACAAGCACGACCGGGCCCAACACCAACTTTAGTAGCATCAGCACCTGCATTTTCTAACTCGCGAACAGCTTCAGGAGTAGCAATATTGCCGGCGGTTAAGAAAGTGTCTGGCAATTTATCTTTAATATATTTAATCATCTTGATGACGTAGATGGAATGACCATGAGCAACATCAATTGTAATGTATTCAGGAATAATGTCTTGTTTAACAAGTAAATCGATAAAGTCGTATTCACTATCTTTAATACCAACAGAAATTGAAGCAAAAAGTCCCTTTTCATGCATCATTTTAATGAAATCCAGCCGCTTCTCAGGCTGAAAGCGGTGCATCACATAGTAATAACCATTTTGGGCTAGCCAAATTGCTAAATTATTGTTAATAACACTTTCCATATTAGCTGGAACAACAGGAATCTTAAATGTTCGACTTCCAAACTTAATACTGGTATCAGCGTCATGCCGACTCTTAATAATTCCCTTGTTAGGTACAAGTTGAATATCATCGTAATCAAAGGCTTCCATACTAAAATAATTACTCATAATACAATCGACTCCTAAATCTTTATCTGTCTGAACGAGAGTAACTATAAGCGAATTTTTGGCACTTGTCAATATAAAATGCGAACTATTTAAAATTATTTGTTAAAAATAATTCGCATTTTAAATTGACTAACTTATTTTAAATTGCTAGACTAATTAGTGTGATATTTAGATATTTTTTATGAGGTGAACAAAATGACAGCAGTTGCAGTTGTTGGTAGTCAATGGGGCGACGAAGGTAAAGGGAAAATTACTGATTTTTTGAGTAAAGGAGCAGCATATGCAGTTCGCTCAAATGGTGGTAATAATGCTGGTCATACAATTGAAATTGACGGCCAAACTTTTAAGATGAGGTTAATTCCGTCTGGAATTTTTGCGGCAGACAAAGGTGCTGTAATCGGTAATGGCGTTGTAATTAATCCTGAGGTTTTGCTAGGTGAATTAGAAAATTTAGAAAAAAATGGGATTGACACTAGCAAGCTGCGAATTTCTAATCGAGCACACATTATCATGTCGTATAATATTAAACAGGATGAATATCAAGAAGAAGCGAAGGGTGCTAATAAAATTGGTACTACGAAGAATGGAATTGGACCAACTTACATGGATAAGGCCTCACGCATTGGCATTCGGGTGTGTGATTTATTAGAAAAAGATACTTTTGCTGAAAAATTACGGGCTAATTTAGCAGAAAAGAATGCTTTGTTTACTAAAGTTTATGGTAAACCAGCACTTAAATTTGCTGATATTTTTGATAAGTATTATGAATACGGACAAAAGATTAAGAAGTATGTTACTGATACGTCAGTGTTGGTTAATGATGCACTGGATAATCATGAAAAAGTTTTGTTTGAAGGGGCACAAGGGGTCATGCTGGATATTGATGAAGGTACCTATCCTTTTGTAACCTCATCAAATACGATTTCTGGTGGAATTGCTAGTGGTATTGGGATGGGTGCTAATCGGCTACACACGGTAATTGGCGTCTGCAAAGCTTATACGACAAGAGTTGGTGCTGGTCCATTTCCAACTGAACTACTCGATGCTACTGGGGATCGTATTCGTGATACAGCACATGAATATGGTACAGTTACTGGCCGGCCACGGCGAGTTGGCTGGTTTGACTCTGTTGCTTTGCGTCATGCTAAGCGCGTTGCCGGCATTAATGCTTTGAGCCTTAATCTGCTAGATATTTTTAGTGGTTTTGATACTGTAAAAATTGCAACCGCTTATGAGTTAGATGGACAAAAGATTGATTACTATCCTGCTAGTCTTAAGGAGCTTTACCGCTGTCAGCCAGTATATGAAGAATTACCAGCATGGCAAGAAGATATCACTGAGGCAAAAACATGGGCTGATTTGCCTGAAAATGCCCAAAAATTCTTAAAGCGCGTTGAAGAAATCGTTGGTATCCCGCTAGTGACGGTCTCTGTTGGCCCTGATCGTGAACAAACGATTGTTTTGAAAAATCCATGGGAAATTGACTAATGCTTGAACGTTACACACGTCCTGAAATGGGACAAATTTGGACAGATGAAAATAAATATGCTGCTTGGCTGAAAGTAGAAATTGCAGCAACTAATGCGTGGAGTGAACTTGGTGAAATTCCTGAGGCTGATGCCCTAAAAATTGCTCAAAATGCTAAATTTACACCGCAGCGAGTTGCTGAACTTGAAGAAATAACTCATCATGATGTAGTTGCTTTTACTAGAACCGTGTCAGAAAGTCTCGGCCCCGAAAAAAAGTGGGTTCACTTTGGTTTAACATCAACAGATGTAGTTGATACGGCCCAAGGTTATCTGCTGCAGCAGGCTGATAATATTATTCGCCAAGATTTACTGACACTAAAAAAGACAATTGCAACCAAAGCCTTGAAGTATAAGAATACGGTAGAAATGGGTCGCACGCACGGAGTCCAAGCTGAGCCAATAACTTTTGGCTTAAAATTGGCCCGGTGGTATGCCGAGATTAATCGGGATATTGATCGCTTTGAACATGCAGCTCGCGGTGTTGAATCCGGTAAAATTTCCGGTGCTGTCGGTACTTTTGCCAATGTGCCGCCAGAAGTTGAAGCTGGCGTGATGAAGCAGCTAGGCTTAACCCGTCAGCCGATTACTAGTCAAATTTTGCCTCGGGACTTACATGCAGAATATATTGCTACTTTGGCACTAATTGCTACTAGTATTGAAAATTGGGCCACGGAAATCCGCAGTCTGCAACGTTCGGAAATTCATGAAGTTGAAGAACATTTCCGTGCAGGGCAGAAAGGTTCTTCAGCGATGCCGCACAAGCGTAACCCAATTGGCTCAGAAAATCTTTGTGGTATGGCGCGAGTTTTACGCGGTAATATTGTGACTGCTTATGAAGATGTAACTTTGTGGCATGAACGGGATATTTCACATTCAAGTGCTGAGCGCGTGATTTTACCAGATACGACAATTGGTATTGATTACATGCTTGATCGGTTCAATCGTATTTTGACTAATCTTGACGTCTTTCCAGAAACGATGCTCAAGAATATGGATAAGACCTATGGCCTAATTTATTCACAAAGAGTGCTACTAAAATTAATTGATAAGGCAGGTTTATCACGAGAAACGGCCTACGATTTGGTACAAAAATTGACTACTAAGTCATGGCAAGAAGGTATTTCGTTTAAAAAATTAGTTGAAAACAGTCAGATTATGAATTATTTATCAAAAGCTGATGTGGCAGATGCCTTTGACTATCACTATCATTTACGTCATGTAGATGAGATTTTTCATCAAGTTGGATTAGAATAAAAAGACGGACCTATTATGGTCCGCCTTTTTTAATGTAATTGATTAAGGATACTGTGTCACTTGCGCAAGTAAAGTGACCACTTATGTAATTGCACTAGCTTTTGCTGGAAAATGAGTGTTTAATAAAAAACATGAAAGGCAGGTGAGAATCATGAAAGTTAAAATCGACTTAGATGCGGAAGTAAATGAACCGATAGTCACGATTCATGCCAAAGATTTGACGCCAGAAGTTGAGCGTGTTTATCGCCAATTGCAAGAAGTAAGTCAAAGGCCGGAGCAGCTTGAGTGTTACAAGGATGATGTGTCGTATTACCTGAATTTGAATGATATCTTATTCTTTGAAACAGAAGGTCGACAGGTAATTGCGCACACGCAGCGGGATTCATTTAGTGTTAACTATAAATTATATGAATTGGAAAATTTGTTAAGTAGCCAATTTACACGTGTTTCTAAATCAACGATTTTAAATTTAAAGCAGGTATACGCGTTAACTAGATCACTTTCAAATTGCCAAGTGCACTTTCATGAT
Source organism: Lactobacillus sp. ESL0785 (assembly GCF_029395455.1). Classification (NCBI taxonomy): domain Bacteria; kingdom Bacillati; phylum Bacillota; class Bacilli; order Lactobacillales; family Lactobacillaceae; genus Lactobacillus; species Lactobacillus sp. ESL0785. Next base: position 1,634,073 of record NZ_CP113916.1, on the reverse strand, counting down.
ACTTATAAGACTGTTTATGTTTCCCGTCATTATTATCATAGTTTAAGTGATCGGTTAAATGAGAGAAGGTCATTGTAATGAAAAAGCAAAAGATCAGAGAAATATTTTGGGGTATTGGTTTATTAGGAGCAGCGGCTTTCTTAGTTGTGAATCAGCTGAATCTGTTTTCATTTCGATTAAGTTTCTGGACAATCTTTTGGACCATCATTTTTGGGGCATGCTTAATTGAGGGATTAGCTAATCGCAGTATTGGCGGCAGCGTTTTTTCAATTGCATTCTTATTAATTATTTATGCTAAACCACTTAAAATTACGCGGATTGTACCGTGGACGGTTCTTTTAGCGGCGTGTCTGATTACGGGCGGCTTACATTTGTTGTTTGTACGGACTTGGCATCACGCACATGTGTATATAAATGGTCATAAAGTTGATGGCAGTTGGTCAAAAATGAATACCGAAAAGTCCTTTCATGCAGATCATGTTTTTAATAGCAGCAGTCAAGATGTTGATGAAGAAGATGTTGTTGTCAACCAAAAATTATCAGATGTTTCGCGTTATGTGCACTCACAGAATTTGCAAAGTGTTACGATTAACTCACTAATGGGAGATGCTAATGTTTATCTTGATGCAGCGCAAGCTGCTACAGATACAGTACTGGTAAATGTTAATGCTTCAATGAGTGACGTTTCAATTTATATTCCGTTATCATGGTGCGTTGATGATCAGATGATGTCAACTTTTGGGGATGTTGAAATTAATGGTACTTCAAATGGTGGCGGTCCAACTTTGGTATTGACTGGTAATAGCAAATTTAGCGATGTAAATATTAATTATGTTTAAATAATAGCTGTTTGAAAAAAACAGCTATTTTTTAATACTTCAATACTTGCGTTTATTTTATTTTTATAATAATATGAAGTTGGCTTCACATGAAGTACACTTCATATAAAGACTTTAGAGATGAAAATTATGCCAAATTTGGTTAAGAAATTACGTTTAGAATATAAAATGACTCAAGAAGAACTTGCTAATCAAGTTGATGTTACTCAACGAACAATTATTTCAATTGAAAAGGGAAAGTATAAGCCGTCATTACTGTTGGCATATAAGTTAGCAGTGTTTTTTAATAGCAGTATTGAGGATTTGTTTTGTTTAAAGGACTATTTGGAGAATAATTGATGAAGAAAAAATTATTGCGAAATGTTGCCTGGGAATTATTGTTTTTAATTGGCGGTTTAAGTGAAATATTTATGGGAGTTCAGGATCATGATGGCCTTTTTATAGCTAAGCATCTTATTTGGGCAGTTGTGTGCTTTATCTGTGCTGCTGGCTGCTATTTCAATGCGAAAGATATTAAAAAAGGTAAGCGTGATGAGTGGGATGATGACGAACGCAATCGCTATATTAACAATATTGTTGATGCACGGGTACATAAATGGATGACCAGGTTAGCTTTATGTTTTTTTGCGATTTTTGTTTTACTGTATAATCAGTATAAAAATACAGTTTGTTTAGGAATTGCTGCTATTTCACTCATATATTGGAATATCGATTGGATTTTGCAGGTGATTTTTGGCATAATTGAAGAACAAAAAAATTAACTTAAATTTTTTAAGCACAAGTAATACTTATTTATAAGTATTACTTGTGCTTTTTATATTTGGTTCGAAATATATAATCTTAAATTATGTTTTATTGTAAGCGGTTATGTGATAAAGTAAACTTGTCTAAAGGAAAAATTATTTTAATTTATATCGAGGAGGTAATTATCATGAAAATTAAAGCAGCTGTTTTAAATGAACAAGGAAAAGATTTAGATTTAGAAGAAGTTATTTTAGATGAACCTAAGAGCAATGAGGTTTTAATTAAAACTATTGCATCAGGGATTTGTCACAGTGATATTGAATTTCAAGATGGTGGTTTTCCAATTAAGTTACCAGTGATTTTAGGTCATGAAGGTGCTGGAATAGTTGAAAAAGTCGGCTCGAATGTAACTGACTTTAAAAAAGGTGATCATGTTGCAGTTGGCTTTGCTTCTGATGGTACATGTCGGTTTTGTCGGGCTGGTTTACCGGGATCATGTGTTAACTTTAACAAATTAAATACCAGTGGTGGTCCGATGCGTGATGGAACTTACCGACTGCATAAGCAGAACGGCCAGGATATTGGTAATTTCTTTGGTCAGTCTTCTTTTGGCGATCATATTGTTGCTGATGTTAACAATTTAGTTAAGGTTCCTACTGATCTTGATTTGCGGCTTGTAGGACCTCTTGGCTGTGGCTATATGACTGGTGCAGGAACGGTTATAAATTCGCTAAAGCCAGAAATTAATTCTAATTTGGCAGTTTTGGGAACAGGTTCGGTTGGCCTTGCGGCTATTATGGGAGCAGCAGTTTCTAATTGTAAGCATGTAATTGCAATTGATAAGAATGATCAGCGCCTAGAAATGGCTAAGGAATTTGGGGCAACTGATACGATTAATAATACTAAAGTTGACATGATTAATGAAATTAACCGGATTGTTGGTTCTGAGGGCTTGAACTATGTAGTTGATACTACTGGTGAACCTGATGTAATGAAAGCTGGGTTAACAGCTCTTACAATTAAAGGGCAATTTGCAGTAGTTGCAATGGGAACAAAGACAATTAAAGAACTTAGCCCAATGATTGATTTACTGTCATTTTCAAAAGATATTAAAGGTGTAATTGAGGGTGATTCAATTCCACAAGAATTTATTCCAGAATTAATTGATCTTTACCGGGCAGGAAAATTCCCGATTGATAAATTAGTTAAGTTTTATAAACCTGAAGATATCAATCAAGGAATTAAAGACTCGATTAGTGGCAAGACAATTAAGCCAATTATTGTTTTTGATGAGCAATATCATGTTTAAAGTTGAAAAAGAATAGGATATTAAAATGATTAAAGATGGAATATTTGAAGCAGCAGCTCAAGGGCATAATGCTGCTATTAAGGTCGAAGTTTCACTTGCAAGTAATAAAATAACAAGTGTTAAAGTTACTAAACATCAAGAAACAGCATTGCTTTCTGAAAATGCTTTGCAATTGATCCCCAAAAAAATCGTAGCCAACCAATCAACTGAAGTTGATGCAATTACAGGAGCAACATTTACGTCTAATGGGATTTTGCATGCCACAAGAAAAGCTCTAACAGAAGCTGGCGCAGCTGCTAGTGATTTTACTGGTGCAGAAAAAATTGTTAAGAAAGCTCATGAGCTTAAGACGGATGTAGTAGTTCTGGGTACAGGATTAGCTGGATTAAATGCTGCAATTACAGCCAAAGAAGCTGGTGCTGATGTTGTTTTAATTGAAAAAACAGGACGAATGGGCGGTAATTCAGTAGTTTCAGGTGGCTTTATGTATGCTACTGGTAGTAAATTTAATAAAGATCAAGATAATGATCCTGAAAATTTACTGCAATTTTATGAAGATTTTGCTAAAAAAGATGGCGGGACAGTTAATCATGATTTAGTAAAGACAATTGCTGATCATTCAGCAGCAGCAGTTAACTATTATGCAGATAAATATGGTGTCGAATTTACTGCAATGCCACTAGGAATTTCTAAAAAGCCGCGGACACATATTAACTTTAAGCTAGGACCAGTAGCGATTATGGCACCAGTTATGAACCGCATTAAAGAATTAAAAATTCCGGTTTTATATAATCAAATTCATGAGGAAATTGTAACAACAGCTGGTAAAATTGCGCAAGTAATCACAACAGGCAAGTATGATGATTACACAATTGCCTGCAAAGCAGTTGTAATTGCAGTTGGTGGTTTTGATGGCTCGCGAAAAACTCGTGATAAGTATGCGCCAAGTGCTAAAGGTACTCGGTCAATGTCAACTCCTTATAATGATGCAGATTATCTTGAACTTACTAAGAATTTACATGCAGCTTCTGAATTTAAAGACGGTGTCATGGGGATTATGACGGCTAATTATTTGTCAGTTGGTGGCGCTGCAAATTCATTAGTTGTTTTAGGTAAGGCTTTGGCTGTGAATAATTTAGGTAAAAGATTTACTAAAGAGGGCCAGCATTATTCCTTAATGTATAATGATGCGTTAAAGTCTACTGGAAATAAATTCTTCTGGATTTTTGATAAAAATAATGCTTCTTACAAGGCAGCCAGTCAAATTCCAGAGGCCAAGCAATGTGCCACACTGGAAGATGCAGCACAAGTTATTGGCTGTGATAGTGCAACCCTTAAGGCAACCATTGATCGTTATAATTCTTTTGCTGGTAAGAAAGACACTGATTTTGGTAGAGAAGATATCCAATCTGTAGCTAAAGAAGGACCATATTATGTAATTGAGGGTTATCCAACAACCGTTGCTGGCTTTGGTGGTTTGAAGATTAATCCTGCCGCTGAAGTTTTGGATACTGCTTCTAAACCAATTGCCGGTGTTTATGCAGCTGGAGAATCTGCAACTGGGCAAATCTTTGTTCATACTTATCCATCAACGGGAACAATGTTGACGACGTGTACAGTCTTTGGTCAGATTGCTGGTAAAAATGCTGCTGCGTATGCCAAAAAATAGTAATTGAGGTTATAAATGTGATTGTTAATAAAAATACATATTATGATGCAAGTTATGATGTTATTGTGTTAGGTTTTGGTGGTGCTGGCGCAACTGCTGCCCGATTTGCTGCTGATGCTGGGGCAAAAGTATTACTTGTTGATTCTGCTCCTGAAGGTCACGAGGGTGGTAATACAAGATATGCTGCTGAATTAGTTGGTTATAGCAGTAATGAAGCTGATTATCGTGCTTATTATGAAAGTTTAGCGCAGCATTTTACAATTGATTCTAAAATTGAAAATACCGTTGTTTACGGTATTACTCACATGAAAGAATATTTTAAACAATATTTAGGTGTTGATCACCCGGTTAGTTATCGGAAGATTCTAGGTCTACCTGATGAAGCTGTGATTGCTGATCACTCTGATCTTCCGGGCGCTAAAAGTTATGACATGATTACGTTGAAACCGGGAATTTTTAATGCTTCTTTGTGGAATGTTTTACGGCAAAATGTATTAGATCGTAGTGATCAAATTGATGTTTGGTATTCAGCACCAGTTAAACATTTATTGCAAACGCCCAATCGTAAAGTCGTTGGTGCTCAAATTGAACGCGATCACGTCTTGTTAAATATTTTTGCGAAAAATGGTGTGGTCTTGACAACTGGTGGTCTTGAAAATAATCCACAGAAGATTCAAGATTATATTGGTTCTCATAAATTGGTGCCTTTAGGCTCACTTTATAATAAAGGTAAAGGGATTGATTTAGCTCATGAAGTAGGTGCTGATATGTGGCACATGTCAATGTATGCTGCCGGTGGGATGCAACAGAGTTTTGCTTTCTATGAACCGGGAATGAAGCGGGCTCCTTTTTATATGGGTAATCCTGTTTTTAACTCTGGCAGTATTTTTACAGTTGGGGATGATGGTACACGTTACTTTAAAGAGGATCAACTTGCTCGTGAAGGTTACGTTGAAAATCATGGTTCATGGTATAAGCCACTCAATCCAATTCATCCTTACATGGTTTTTGACCAAAAGCAATATGATAAAATTAGTGCCATTAAGACTTTCCCTGATAATAAAGCATTAAATTCAGTTGTTAAAGCAGAAACAATCGCTGATTTAGCAGCTAAAATGGGTGTTACAGGTGAAAAATTGCAAGAGACAGTTACTGAATTTAACTTCTTTGCCCAAAAGAAGCATGATTATGCCTTTCACCGTGCACCTGAAACTCTAGAAGCATTTTCTGAGGCTGGTCCTTATTATGCTGTTCCTCTTGTACAGACAATTGGCTGGTCACAAGCTGGTCCAAGAAGAAATGCACGTGCCGAAATTCTTGATCCTGATCAGCAACCATTGCCACATTTATATGGTGCTGGAGAATTAGGTAGTAATATGTCTAACCTTTATCAAGGTGGGTCAGATTTAGCAGATTGTTTGATTTTTGGTAAAATTGCAGGTCAAAACGCTGCACATCCTAAGGATGATTTTGAAGAGTGTGTTGGTAATTGTGAAACTGCTAAATTAGAAAGAGCAGTACCAATACAGACCTTAACTTCAGATATTAAAAAAGAAGAATATCCTACAGGACCTAACCAATATATTGGTAAGTCAGCTGAAGGTATGGGTGATGAAATTGTTGTTCGCGTAACTGCTGATCAACAAAAGAATTTGAAAAAAATTGAAGTATTGAAACAAGCAGAATCGGACGATTACGGTCAAAAGGCGATTAAGGAATTACCAAGTAAAATGGTTAATGAAAATACAGTTGATGTTGATGCGATTTCAGGTGCGTCTAATACTACACGTGGCTTGAAAGCAGCGGTAAATGATGCGTTAGCTAAAATTAATTAACTGTATATTTTAAGAGAAAATAAAAAGATCTAATAGAGTAAATGATATGAATCCCAAAATCAGTTGTCCTAATTTTAGAGTTCAGATCAAAATCTATTAGATCTTTTTTTATAAATTATAATTAATTATTCTAATATTGCCATGGTGCAGTAAGCATAGCCTTAACTGTTTGCTTAATATTTTTGCTTTGAGCAATCATCGAAATGACGCTAGCTCCAGCAACCCCTGTCTGAGCAATTGCCGGTAGGTCTGGAACTCTGATTCCACCGATAGCAACAATTGGCCGTGAAGTATGGTGAATTAGTTGGCTAAGTCCAGTTGTCCCAATTTCAGGATCAGCATCAGCTTTTGAATGAGTAGTAAAAATTGGGCCGCTGCCGTAATAATCAATTCCGGTAATTTGATTAGCTTGCTGGACTTCGGCTAAAGTTGAACAGGAATAGCCCACAATCATTTGTTTACCAACTTCGGCGACTACTTGGGTAATAGCCTCATCACTTTGCCCCACATGGATACCTTCAGCGTGGACTTTTTGGGCTAATTCGACATCGTCATCAATGAAAAATGGTACCTTGTATTTTTGACAAAGTTGGTGCAATTTCTGCGCCATAGGTAAGCGGTCTTGAGGTTTTAAAGTTGAACCAGCACCTTTATCACGAAATTGAAAAGCTGTAATGCCGGCTTTTAAGGCTTCTTCAACGATATCTGGCAGTGTTTTGCCAGCTGGTAGATCTTGACTACCACAAATAAAATAGGCGTGTAAAATTTTAGAATTAAATTTTGACATAATTTTTCCTTTCTTTATTTAGCCCAATGATTGAGCGGGCCGTGACCATGGCCAACTTGAATTGTTTGTTCAATGGTTTTGGTAACGTATTGTTTGGCTAATTTAATTGCTTCAGGCAAAGTATGGCCTAAAGCCAGCTGAGACGTGATGGCTGCGGCTAGTGTGTCACCAGTGCCGTGTGTTCGCTTGGTATGTGTTCGTGGACTGCTGACCCAAAAGCTAGAACCGTCCTCTAGCAAGGCAAAGTCGCGAACTTGTTCATCAGTTGAGTGACCACCTTTAATCAAGACATTTTTAACGCCTAGAGCTTGTAATGAATGAGCTAAATTTGGATATTGTTGCTCATTAGTGACTTTTATGCCAGTTAATACCTGTGCTTCTGGTAAATTGGGTGTTATTAAGTTGGCGAGAGGTAAAAGTTCAGTTTTTACGGTTTCAACTGCATCTGCACTTAACAAGTGGGCTCCACCTTTAGCGACCATGACTGGATCGACAGTAATCGGTCCAAAGTCATATTTTTGCAAGTTTAAGGCAACTTGGTGAACATGTTCGGCATCACCGAGCATACCAGTTTTAGTCGCGCGAATATTAAAGTCTGCTGCTAAAGATGCACATTGTGCGTCAATCATCTCAAGCGGAAGCAAGTGTGATGCCTGTACACCGAGAGTGTTTTGTGCGGTGACAGCTACTACGACGGCAGTGCCGAAAACGCCTTGCATTTGAAAAGTTTTCAGATCGGCCATAATTCCGGCACCACCACCTGAATCAGTTCCGGCAATTGTTAGAACTTGGGGAAATGAATTAATTTTGGTTGCCATAAGATACTTCCTTTAATCATAATCAGCAATTTTTTCAATATCAGTAGTTTTTACTTTAGCTAAATAGTCCATTAAGTACATGCTAAAACTACCAGGGCCAACATTAGGATGGTCTTGAACTAATAATTGTCCTGTTGCTCCAAAAATTAAAGTGGCAACTTGAGCAGCTTCAAAAAGGTTGTTAGTTACAGCACTAAAAGCAGCTACAATACTGGTTAGCATGTCGCCTGAACCAACGTGTACCTGGAAGAGAGGGGTGCCATTATGCACATGAACCAGATTGTGACCATCACTAATAGTGTCAGTAGCGCCACTGGCAATAACTACACAATGGTATTTCTGGGCTACTTTTTTGGTAATTTCATCAAGGTTGCCAGTACCAGAACCAGCATCTATTCCTTTAGCATGCCAATTAAATTCACCTAAAGCAGCAATTTCACCAGCATTACCGCGAATAATTCCGACGTGAAAGTTCCAGAGTAGATCTTGAGCGATATTCAGTCGATAACGTACAGCACCGATCGCTACAGGATCAAGCACGATCGGCTTACGATATTCTCGAGCCAAATCACCCATTTTTTTCATGTGAGCAATTTGCAACTTAGTTAAGCTGCCCATGTTAATAGCCACAGATGAAGCCATGTTGACCATTTCATCAGTTTCATCGATTTCATTACTCATAATTGGGGAAGCACCAATTGCATTTAAGCCATTAGCAACATCTTGAACAGTCACAAAGTTAGCTGCATTGAGTACAACAGGATTTTGCTTACGTAATTTATCTAATAATTCTAACTGCATAATTCTCTCCTAAAATTAATTGGAGGAGTGCTTAGAACTACTGTTAGCAAAATAAAAAGCTTTAACGCAGAAAACGTCAAAGCTGAAGTTAGTTTGACACGTTCCTTGCGCAAGTATTGGCTTACAGGTTCAAAGGGTCCGAAATAAAATTTCATCTCAGCCTAAAAGGCACCCCTCGTGTTATCGCTTTCAAGTATAGACGATTTTATTAGAGAATACAAATAAAAATGTCCAACTTTATTTAAGTTGGACGGTCATAAAATTTATAAATGTGTAAATGCTGATGAAGTTAGATAAATTGTAAAATAGTCATTAAAATTGGGACAACGATAATAAATAAAATGGTGCTTTCAACTACAATATTAGTTGCATACTTAACATCACCGTGTGATTCGTTAGCTAAAATTGGTAAAACAGCTAGCATTGGTGTTGCTGATTGCACAATTAAAGTCTGTCGCATCAAGCTTGGCATGTTAAAGCCGGCGCTCATTCCGATTTTAATTAAGGTAATTAAAATGATTGGTGAAAGGATAAAACGGCCAATTAAAGCTAAGATTGAATCACGGTCAAACTTAACATTTTTAATTCCAGCATCGTGCAAGACAATGCCAATATAGACAAGTGAAAGTGGAGTTACTAAGTTGCCAACGTAAGTTAGGGTAGAGTTAAGGAAGCTTGGTACGGGGATACCTAATAACATCCAGACTAAAGCAACCACAAAGCCAACAAGCGGCATAGGCAATAATTTTTTCCAATTAATTTTGTGGCTGACCTTCTTATCCTTAGTGGTTGGGTCATCGTTTTGAATTAAGAAAACGCCGAAGGCCCAAGTAGAAACGGTATTAATAATATAGTAAACTAAAAAGTACGACATTGCCTTGTCGCCAAACAGAGCCATGTTAAGCGGCATGCCAATAAAGATTGTATTGGCATTAACCACGGCGTTCATGAAAATTCCCCGTCGTCCTGCTTTGATCTTGAAAACCTTAACGCAGAGCCAAGCAATGATGTAACCGATAATTACGCCTAATGCTGGGAACAATAATTCGGTTGATAATTGCAATAAGCTGTTACGACTTAGGTTCTTCATTACAGCAGTAAAGATTGAAGCTGGTAAGGCAATTTTAGTAATGATACTTGAGATTTCTTTGCCAAATGAATCATCAATCCAATTGAATTGTTTGAGTAAAAAGCCTAGAGTCATGATTAAGATAATTACGACAACGCTTGATACAGATGTTAAAAAGACTTGCATTAAAAGTTTCCTTTCTCTGTAGTTGAATTAATATTTAGGTACCCATTTTGTCTTTTGAATGGCTTTTTAGGATATTGGTGATATTTAGTGCCAGGTCAATGGCAGTTGGGCTGCCTTTACGCCAATTAAGTTAGAAAAATTTTGCTTAAGAAAACATAATTCCAATTTTATAATTGCCTATTAAGTATAATACAATAAGTATTTTTAATAGCAACAATTTTACATTTTGGAAGGTCAATGAAACATTATCTAAAGATAATAAGTATTACTATTTTACTTAAAACGGTGTAACTTTTAGATTGTTAAGAAGGTAAGAAAATGGAAAAATTTACAGATCAACTTTATCAAATTGTAAGTGGTTTATGGCATCAAAGTATGGTTCATCCATTTGTTCAGGAATTGAGTAGCGGGCAACTTCCACTGACTAAGTTTCGTTTTTATTTACTGCAAGACCAGTATTATTTGCATGAATTTAGCCAGTTTCATCAAGCAATTGCAGCGAAGACGGATAATAAGTTGGCAAAAAAATTTTTGTTAGCTAGTGTGCAGGACTTGCATGATTGTGAGTTAACGATACGTACACACTTTTTTAAGCAATTAAAAATTACAGCAGCTGAAGTTGCGCAAACGCCAATAGCACCAACAGCGTATGCCTATGTTAATCATTTAAATATGACTTTGAACCATGCTGGGATTGGTCCAGCAGTGGCAGCAGCGGTGCCATGTTATTGGTTGTATCAAAAAGTAGGTCAACAACTAGCAGTTGCTGGTTCACCAGTTTCTTATTATCAAGAGTGGATTGATACTTATGACGGTGATTGGTATGCGATTAACGTTAAGCGAATTTTAAGGTTGACTAATATGCTGGCAGAATCGGGTACGGCAGCTGATCGGCATGAAATGCAGACAGCTTTTGTTCGCAGCAGTTACTATGAATTGCATTTTTGGCAGATGGCATATGAAGAAGAAAAATGGTTGTAAATAAAAAGTTCAAACCACTGGTTGTTGCTGGCTTGAACTTTTTGGTATGATAGATAAGATTGAAAATAGAAAAGAGGAAAGCGTACAAAATGGTTACAAATAAGCAGCGTCATCTGTGGGCTTTCTTAGCAGGATTAGCTTGTGTGATGTGGGGAATTTCGGGCCTATTTGCCAAGTCACTTTTTAACCTTAGTTCAGAAATTACGCCGATTTGGTTAACACAAATTCGGATGGTTGTTTCTGGCTTTGTGTTATTGCTGGTAGCAGGAATTGTGAGGCAAAAGCCGATAGCGACAATGAAGAACAAGCATGATGCGGGTATAATTATTGCATACGGCATTCTTGGCTTGTTACCAGTACAATTGTTTTATTTTATTACCGTGCAAAAAGCAAATCCGGCAATTGCAACTATTTTACAGTTTATTGGGCCCTTCTTTGTAATGGGGTATTTAATTATTAGACACCAACAAACGTTACGGCGACTTGATTTATTGGCAGCAATTACTGCATTTATTGGTGTTGCCTTACTGGCAACACATGGTGATTTTAGTCACTTAGCAATTACACCTGAAGTATTAATGTGGGGAATGCTAGCCGCAATTGGAGTTGCGACTAATACCTTGATTCCAATTAATGTATTGCAGCGCGTTTCAAGTTTAGTAGTTACGGGTTGGGGGTTACTTTCTGCCGGAATTTGTCTGACGATTATTCATCCTGTGTGGCCGCATATTAGATTAACTGCACAAGTTTGGCTGTCAGTAGCAGTGGTAATTGTGATTGGTACTTTGATCCCGTTTCAATTAATGACAAATTCGCTGCGCTTTATAAAGGCTTCGACGGCTAGTTTACTTGATGCTTTTGAGCCATTTTCGGCAACAATTGGTTCGGTTTTGTGCTTTGGCTTAATAATGACACCACTTGATTGGCTGGGGGCAGTGCTGGTAGTAATTGCGGCAATGGCACTGAATATTACACCGAAATCAAAAAATAAAATTGAGTAGCAATTTGTAAAGTGTGAAAAGTTAGGCAACAACCTAGTTAGTTGATGTCTATTTTTTTACTTTTAATTTAGAAAATAAAGTTAACTATTGAAATTTACAAACTAATGGGAAAAGTATATTATTGTTTTCGAGGATGTTGATATAGCTGGGATCTTTTACTGTATTCCCCACGTGTGTGGGGGTGATCCTACAGTTAAGCGAGCTCAAACTTTGGCTAAGTTGTATTCCCCACATGCGTGGGGGTGATCCTACATCAGCTGTTGACAAAGGCACTGGGATTACAAGAGTAACATCTACAAGCATTAACCAGCTTGTAAAGTTCTTGTCAAAGGCTTTTTTAATTATTTAAGGGATGAATTATCTTTGAAGTAACGAGCAAGACCATTATCTTTTATTGTTCCATACATATTATTTATACGATTTAATTGTTTAATGCTTCTAGAAATACTCAAGAATTGTTTACCGCCTATTGTTGCAAGTCGAGTATACCAATATTTATATACAGGAGGATTCGGTAGTGGCCCATTAGAAAAGGCATAACTAACCCTTAAACGATAAAAGTTTTTATAGTTGGGTATTTTTTTAACTGTCACAACCTTGCCAATGTATTCGTCAGTTTGAAAGTGGCTCATAATTATATAGTGCTTGTTTATTGTTGTGACCATGCAAGATTTAAATTTCGGCTTTTTTAATTTATAAGAATAACTAATATCATTTACCCAAGTTTTCCTTAGAATTCTAGGAGTAGTAACTGTAGCGCTAACTTTATTAGTTGGAAAAAGTATTCCACCCATTAATGCTATGCTCAAAGCTACAGTTACTATTTTTATTTTTAATTTCATTTGATGAACAAACCTCCTGTTAGACAGTATATTCTATTTACTAAATTCGTTAAAAATGGTATGCTTAAATTAATAAGTATTAATTAATATTGCTAGTAAAAATAGCTATGATTAAAGTGAGGGAGTATCACTTTTATATGTATCAAGTATTGCTTAAATAAGATTTATAATTTCGCCGCTACTGTACCGGCAAAAGCATTACGTTTTGAAAAAATATATGTACAGATTTTTCTCAGAGATTAATTGATCAGGGTGGATATACTACTGAATTTGAAGGTGTTCAAGCTATGAGATATAAAGATATTTGTTTAACAATTTTTCATCATTGTGATAATGAAGATTAAATTAATCGTTTAAAAGAAGCATAGGAGTTAATTTAGCTACATTAAAAAGCTCAAGTTTTCCTTGAGCTTTTATTTTCACATGATAAATAGAGTTAAATTTATTAATATTTTTTGCTTGCCTTTGCTATTTTATTAATGTTTTTGAAGTATAATATTTTGGTAGGAATAAAGCTATTGATGGTTGGAATGTAATGCCCGATACTCACCGTCAAAAAGGTATCAAATTAATTCTACTAATTTTTGAATAAAGGAGACAATAAATAATGGCTAAAAAGGTAAATAACCAAACTGCTGATGAGGAAAGTTGGGGGCAATTTTTCTTAAAACTTGTGGCGATGATGGTGATTATTTCAGGCGCGACGTTATTGATTTTTTCGTATTTTCTTTCAAATAATCGTGTTTCTGGTGCATCAATGCAGCCAAATTTTGAAAATAATGAGCGTCTGATTTCACAGCGTCATTTTACACCTCAGCGGAATCAAGTAGTAGTTTTGCGTGCACCTAAAGCAGCGCAAGATGTCCCAGGTACCTTTTATGTTAAGCGAATCATTGGTCTTCCGGGTGATAAAATTGTTTCTAAAAATGACAAGATGTATGTTAATGGTAAGCTTTTACCAGAGCCATATTTAGAGAATAATTTTAAAAAGATTGATAATGATGCTGGGACAACTTATACTACTAATTTTACTTATCATGTACCTAAAGGTACTTACTGGGTAATGGGAGATCATCGTGATATTTCAAAAGATTCGCGCTTTTTTGGTTCAATTAAGCGAAGTGCATTGATTGGTAAAGTCACGGTTAGATATTGGCCACTTAATCGAATTCAGCATTTTTAACTTATGAAAACAAAAAGCCTGAACAAACTTAGGCTTTTTTTATTTAGTTATTCGTTCATGATGCCAGTCTAAGACCATCTTGACGATTGCTTGTGCTACGTTCAAGTTCCGCAAAATCGGGCCGTGAGAATAGGTACCAATGAAATTATGATAATGTAATCCTTCAAGACCATCTTGAGGATTGTTGCCATAACCGGCAATCATTTTACCTAAAGGCTTTAGCGTAGGATCATCGAAATAGGTCTGACCTGAATGGTTTTCAAAGGCTGTAACTTCACCCCATTCAGTCGTGTAATGAGTATCGCCAATCATGCGCTTATCAGCTTTGAAGACAGTATGGAAGGGTAAGATATCTAGCCCTTTAATCATGGTGCCACCAATGGTTTGGTAATAAGTACCGACAAGTTGGTAGCCGCCACAAACGCCCAACATGGGGTGACCAGCGTTAATATAAGCAGTCAGAGTTTCTTTATGGCGCGGTAAATCCTTGGCGACAACAGTTTGTTCAAAATCTTGCCCGCCGCCAAAAAAAACAAAGTCATAATCAAAGGCATTAAACGGATCGCTTAAGGAAACATTGTCGATTTGGGTGGTATAATTTTGCTTTTTTAATAAGTAACGGATGATTTTAACATCGCCGGAATCACCGTAAGTATTCATTAAATCTTCGTACAAGTATGCAATTTTAATTGTCTTATCTGCCATGCGTTCTAAACCTCTCATCTTGCTTTCAAGTATATCTTAAAGCCTGGCTGAGAGCAAAAGAAATATTTAGGCTTGCCATGCTTAATCTTGAAGATAATTAATGTGTTAATTTTTGGTAGTGGTATAATTAATACTATAGTAAATAAAAGGAGGATATTATGAAACATTCAAAATTAATGACAATGCTTGCAGCTGCTGCAGTGATTGCAACAACTGGTGCTGGGTTAGCAACTACAGTTCAAGCCAAAACTGTTAAAGTTGTCAAGCATAGTAAAACAGGTTCACATTCTTTCCCCAAGAAGTGGGACGGTAAGTGGTATAGCAGTAGTATTTTAACTCCTGATCCATTGGTGATTAAGGCCGATAGCTTTAATTCACTAGGTGCTGAGGAAACTGTTAAGATGACTAAGGTCAGTGATGCAGCAAGTACCGGCAAGGCTACTGCACAGATTACTAACGTTAAGCAAGATCCAAGTTTGGCTGCTTTGAATGCGGCTGCTACTGGTACAAAGAAAAAGATTGGTAACACAACATGGTCAATTGTTAAGCCAGCTGGTAAAAAAACAACCGATGATACTGCTTTTACAATGAAAGTAGAGAAGATTAATGGCAAGAAAGTTCAAGTTTTGCTTGAAGCCCAACCAGATACTGGTAAGGTATATAACCAATATTTCAGATCTAAAAAGTTAGCCAAAAAGTATGGCAATCGTCATTTTAAGAATATTAGTTATACGGAAATTAATTATAGATAAACAAAAAGCGGCAATTAGTAGTTCAGCTATTAATTGCCGCTTGTATTTTAATATCAGGTTACTTAACATCTTGTTGTGCAGCAAAATGATTAATTGGGCCATACTTTGACCCAACAGCAATTGGGTGGGCAATTGCTTCATAAGTAAAATCTTTAGCCGTGGCAACACTAGCCAAGATTGACTTGCCTTTAGCCAGTTCTGCGGCGATAACAGCGGAAAGGGTGTCCCCGGTTCCGTTAATTCGGTCAGTGTTAATGTATGGCTTACTGAATTCGTGGAATTGACCATCTGCAGTTAAAAGTATGTCAGTGACTGTACTTTGTTCGCTATTATCATGCCGGCCTTTCATGAGTACATTTTTAGCGCCCATTTTCTGCAATTTTAAAGCACCTTGTTTAATTTCCGCTTGATTAGCTAACTTTAATCCAGTTAGCTTTTGTTGTTCATAAAAATTGGGTGTAATAATATCAGCAAGTGGCAATAACTCAGTTAGAAATGCTTGGTAGGCATCATCGTCAAGCAAGGTATTGCCATGCTTAGTCATAATTACTGGGTCAAGTACAATCTTGCCCATCTGATACTTGCGTAAGTTGCTGGCTACACAATTAATCACTGCCTTATTGGCCAACATTCCCGTTTTTAGGGCATTAATCTGAAAATCATCGTTTAAGACATCAAATTGTTTTTGGATAAAAGCAAGTGGCATTACTTCTTGAGCATAGATACCGGTAGTATTACCGGCAACGGCAGCAGTTAATAGTCCCATGCCGTAAATTCCCCGTGCATAAAATGAATGTAAATCAGCGGTCATACCAGCACTGCCATCACTGTCATTTCCCGCAATTGTTAAAGCAATAAGTTCTTTTTTCATAATACTGCCTTCTTTTTAATCAAAGTCTTACCACACAGTATAACTTAAAATAGGGTTAATGCTATAATTATTTCTTGTAAAAACACAATTGGATAAGTAAAATTATATTAAAACCGCTTTCTTAAGAAAGGATATAATTATGTTAAAAAAGTATGTGATGGCAATTGACGAGGGTACAACTTCAACTCGGGCAATGATTATTGATCATCAGGGCAAGAAAGTTGCGTCATCGCAAAAGGAATTTCCACAATATTTTCCCCAACCTGGTTGGGTTGAGCACAAGGCTGAAGAAATTTGGCATGCTGTGCAGACAACAATTGCTAATGCGATTATTAATTCGGGTCTGCGGCCTGAGCAAATTGCCGGTATCGGAATTACTAATCAAAGAGAAACAACTGTTATTTGGGATAAAAAAACAGGTAAGCCAATTTATAATGCGATTGTGTGGCAATCACGGCAAACAACTGCTTTAGCTGAAAAGCTGAAAAAAGCTGGTTACAGTAAGATGATTCATAAAAAGACGGGCCTCATTATTGACCCGTACTTTAGTGCAACGAAAATTCGCTGGATTTTAGACCACGTTGATGGCGCTCAAGAAAAAGCTGAAAATGGCGATTTACTGTTTGGGACGATTGATTCATGGCTATTATGGAAGTTAACTGATGGCGAGATACATGTAACTGACTATACTAATGCTTCAAGAACAATGCTTTTTAACATTCATGATTTAAAGTGGGATGATGATATTCTTAAAATACTGAACATTCCTAAGAAAATGCTGCCAGAAGTTAAGTCAAACTCAGAAATTTATGGTTATACCAAGTCTTATACCTTTTTTGGTGGGAAAGTGCCAATCTGCGGGATGGCCGGTGATCAGCAGGCAGCACTTGTAGGCCAACTTGCGCTAAAGAAGGGTATGGTTAAGAATACTTATGGCACGGGTTCATTCATCGTGATGAATACTGGTGAGGAACCGACTGAGTCTGATAATAACTTATTAACTACGATTGCCTATGGGATTAACGGTAAGGTTTCTTATGCACTTGAGGGTTCTGTCTTTGTTTCTGGTAGTGCAGTTCAATGGCTGCGCGATTCAATGAAAATGATTAAGACGGCGGCAGAATCAGAATCAGCAGCACGTGCATCTAAATCAGAAAATGAAGTATATGTGGTACCAGCATTTACGGGCTTGGGTGCGCCATATTGGGATTCTGAAGCACGTGGTTCTGTCTTCGGTGTTACACGTGGAACAGATAGGAATGACTTTATTAAGGCGACGCTGCAGTCGCTTGCTTACCAAACTCGAGACGTTGTTGATACAATGCAGATTGATTCTGGAATCGATATTCCGACGTTGCGTGTCGATGGTGGCGCCTCTAATAATGATTATCTTTTACAATTTCAAGCTGATATTTTAGGAATTAAGATTGATCGCTCAAAAACGCTTGAGACAACAGCAATGGGGGCTGCCTTTTTAGCTGGTCTTGCGGTTGGCTATTGGAAAGATGTTGATGAACTGAAAAATATTTTTGTTGTTGGTAAGACTTTTGATGCACAAATGCCTAAAGAAGAACGTGAGCGACTTTATGCAGGCTGGAAGCGAGCAGTTAAGGCTACTCAAGTTTATGCCCATGGCGAGTAGCAATGGTGATTTAAGGGAAAAGAAGTGAGAACCAATGGCACATCAGCGAATTGTTGCTTTAGATGGACCGCTAAACTTTAGGGATGTTGGCGGCTACCAGAATTCGGTTGGTCAGACGGTTAAATGGAATAAAATTTATCGCTCGGACTCATTAAGTTCACTTACACCACATGACCAACAAAAACTGGCGGATTTGCACGTTACAGTTGATTGTGATTTGCGTTCAGCATATGAAAAAGAGACTTCTCCTGATAAGTCATGGTTTAAACGCGAATTTGTTGATGTTCCCGTTTACTCCGAGGATATTGCGGATCAGCAAAATGACCGTAAGGTGTACCGCTTTTTGCATCATATTCCAGATATGAAGGATAATTTTATTGGGCGGATATACCAGCAGACACTCCTTAGTCCCCATAGTCAGGATATTTTTACTCAGATTTTTGCGCAATTATTGGAATTACCAGAAGATGAGGCACTTGTCTATCATTGTAGTGCCGGCAAGGATAGGACGGGCATGGTATCTGCTCTGATTTTAATGGCGTTAGGTGTTGATGATGATACCATTGCTCGTGATTATTTGTTAACTAATGAGTTATATGATTTTGCTATTTCGCGACAGTTGCCGAGTAATGACGATATTTCTAAAATGGTTGCTAAGATGAATGTTACTAAAGGTGAAGGAATTGCCATTCGCGGCATTACGGAAACCATTCGTGGCGGTTGGGGCGACTTTGCCAATTTCTTTCAAAAACAGTTGGGTTTTACTGCAGATGATTTGATGCAATTAAGGCGGATGTATTTAGAATAATGACGAAAATCAAAATTATTCAAGCTGATATTACTACATTAAAAGTTGATGCTATCGTTAATGCGGCTAATAAGACTTTACTTGGTGGCTTAGGTGTTGACGGAGCGATTCATCAGGTAGCTGGGCCAGAGTTACTCACGGAATGCCGGAAGTTACATGGTTGTGAAACGGGTCAGGCCAAGATAACGCAGGGGTATCATCTACCAGCTAAATTTGTGATTCATACAGTTGGACCAATTTATTCAGGTAGAGCCAGTGATGATTCGTTTTTACGAACTTGTTACAATAATTGCCTTAACTTGGCTCAAGAATATAATTTACATAGTATTGCTTTTCCGGCAATTTCAACAGGTGCTTATGGCTTTCCTGCACGACGTGCAGCAATGATTGCTTTTCAAGCAGTTAAGGAGTGGCTTAGAAAAAATGATACATACAAAATAGAAGTAATTATGTGTGCTTTTGATGCAAAAACTGCTGCACTTTATCAAACTCAAATATAAAAATAAGCTATGAAACATTTACGTTTCATAGCTTATTATGTTAGCGAGATTATAATTAAAGTCCTAATTGCTCCTTTAACTTGATTGCATCTGGATCGTCACCCAACTCGTTTAATGCATCTGGTAAACCGTAAACTGGTTTACCATCGCAATTGATGAAAGTCTTGCCGTGAGCTAATGAACTTAGAATAGCTTCATTAACAATGTCAACAGTAACTCGGAAGTAGCGGTCAATCTTGTCATCAGTGATTGCTTGAATTGAGCTGAGTTCGTTTTCTGGGAAGTGACTTACGCGATTAGCAGTTGAAAAGGCAAGCGTGATTTCGCCGCTGCCATTACCGGTAAATGAACCGCTGCGGGTAATACCAACGCTTGAGCGGCGTGCAATTCGTTTTAGTTGTCGTGAATTGAAGGGAATATCGGTAGCGATAATCGTGATAATACTACCTTTTTCCTTGTCCTTCTTCATTTGGGCAATTTTCTTACCAATATGTTCACCATAAATGTTCAAGTCTTCGCCAAAGCCAAAGTTGGACATAACTAATGCACCCATCGTGAAAGTTTTGCCGTCGATTTCAATTTGTCTTGAAGCCGATCCAATACCACCTTTTAAGTCGTAGCAGCACATACCGGTTCCGCTGCCGACAGGACCTTCTTCAAATGTAGTGGCGGCTGCTGTAAAGGCAGCGTTAACGTCATCTTCAGTGACGCCAAGATCACGAATATGGTTGATGGTACTGTCATTACATTCCATAATAATTGGGTTAACACTACCAGTAGTTGTACCAATTTCAGGATTTTCCTTTAGCATGCGTTTGACTAAGGCAGTGTAGGCAGTACCGACACTTAAGGTATTAGTTAAAACCAGTGGCGTTTCAATAGTACCAAGTTCTTCAACTTGCACTAAGCCTGTACTTTTACCAAAACCGTTAATTACTTGGACAGCCGCTGGCATTTTCTCTCTAAAAATATTATCTTGGCAAGGCTTGATAATCGTTACACCAGTATTTAATCTATCGTTAATTAAAGTTTTATGGCCCACGGTAATTCCAGCTACGTCTGTGATTAAATTCTTCGGTCCTCTTTGAGCATCACTCAATGCATTTAAAAGTGGTTTATTAAGTCCCATTATTGTTACCTCTTTCGTTTAAAAATTAATTACATTATTCGATTTCAATCGCCCATTTTCTAACAGCATAAGCTTGCATAAAAACAGCTTTGTTTAGCCAGTAGTGGCCGTCGATAGGATCAGAAACATGAAACAAGTCTTCGCTAAAACCATCAAGTAGAACGGCATGATTATTCTTGTAAGTTTTACCCCAAGGATAGTTATCTGGATCGGGTGGCGTAAAGTTAGTAGTGACATAAGTTAAGACGGGATTGCCCCGCTTCAAAGCCGCAATAAGTTCAATGGTATCGGCACCATTGAGATCGCGTAAAGCTGTATAATTTCTGCCCCATGCTAACAACGCCGGTGGAAAAATCGCTTCAAAACGTCCCTTGACATTCTCATAAGGTGAGCCACCAAAGCCATGATAAGGATTATAATCTGCTGCAAGGGGCATAGTGTTAATGAATTCTTGATAGTCACAATTTACTAAATGGTGGTGATAATGTAATCCCATTAACAAACTGGCAGCTTCGCAGCCGTTCTGTACCTGCCAAAACATTTGGTTAATATTTTCTGTTGTAAGCTGATAAGGATGCTGCAGAGGCAGATGCTCAGGCAAGGAATGCAAAAGGCAATCAGTAGATGGAATGAATAAGTTAGCAGCAACTTGTAAGTATTCATTACCAAATACGTCTTCCATAATAGCTTTAACTGGTAAACGGCGTCTAGCTTCAATTAATTGTGGCTTTTGTCCATAAGAGTTAACGGCAATTGTTCCTTGTGGGTTGACAATAATCGTTTCTTTTTGCTTTAAATCATGCTTTTGCGTAATAAGCGGTTGCCCATCAAGCCACAAATCAGATTTTTTTAACCAGTTGCCTGTTATAGTTCGCAGCCAAGTATGATGAAAAATATCTTCTCCTTGACCGACAATTTGGCAGGCATGTTCTAGTGGTAATTTATACAAAAATTGGTGTTTAGTAGAATAACTTCCAGTACCATGATGTTTCTTAACTTTGCCCCATTTAATTGGGGTATTGAGCTGTAAATTACTGAAGTAATGCAGTTTAACAAAATAAGCAGCAGAAAAAGCTAATAAGCCTTGAGCAGTAACGAAATATAGTTGCTTTTGCTTGTCTTGGGCTAAGGCACTAGTTGTTAAATGCTGTCCTAAGTCGCAAGTACCAATAACTTGTCTTTGGTCATTAATTAAACCCCCAGAATGACTACTAACAATGATTGGTTGCGCCTCATTAAAATGGTAAATAGTTTTCATGCAAGACCCCCCTTCAAAGCGATAATTTAATCATAGCATATTATGTGCTGCAAAATCAGTCTAAATTAAAATAATATTAAAGATTGTTGTTGACAAAGCAGACTTTTTGCTTTAATCTTTTTTTAAGTTAAAGAAACTAATCAATAGAGGTCGCAATAATTACCAACTTTACCTGAGTATACAAACGCGAAGAGGGTAAATATAAGAATTGTTGCCGAGATAAAGAAGTGATTTGTGGCAGCTTTTTTATTGGGGTGCAGGACAATATTCTGTAAACTGTCCTAGTTTTTTTAGGTAGATTAAATTGCAGCCTTGTTGTTAAGTTTTTACAACAAGGCTGTTTTAATACAGCTTAATTTTTATTTGTATGAGGTGATTATTTTGAAGGAAAAGCAAAAAGAAAATGCACCACAGCTAAGGCAATCAATTGGTGTCTTTGGTGGGAGCAATATTTTAATCGGGATCATGATTGGTTCTGGGATTTTTTATATTGGATCGTATGTTTTACAAAGATCCCATATGTCGATGGGGTATGCCTTGTTGGCTTGGCTTGTTGGTGGTCTGGTTACCTTGATGGGTAGTCTTTGTTTTGCTGAACTTGGTGCAATGAATCCAGAAACTGGTGGGATTTATGTGTATCTATCTGATGCATATTCACCAGTAATTGGTTACATGTTTACGTTTCAAAGTATGGTTATTGGTGGTCCCGGGTCAATTGCAGCGATTGCGATTGCTCTGCCTATGGCATTAACAACTTTTTTCCATTTTAGTAATTTGACAGTTAAGATAATTGCTATTTTGTTAATTGTGATTTTTACAATTATTAATTACTTTGGGGTTAATGTTGGTGAATGGGTTCAAAATTTCTTTACGGTTTTGAAAATTTTGCCACTAGTTTTAATTATTGGCTTGGGCGTTTTCTTCGGTCACTACACACCTAATTTATCATTATCGTTTCCTGCTGGCCAAGGTAATATTATTGATATTATTCAAATGGTAGCATTTGCTGTTATTGCTTCTTTGTGGGCTTTTGAAGGCTGGACTAACCTAAATACAGTTGCTGGTGAAATGAAAGAACCACAAAAGAATTTACCGAAGGCTTTAATTCTATCTGTTGGTTTCACAACAGTTGTTTATGTCCTATTTAACTTTGCAATCTACCGCTCGCTTCCAGCTAAAGCAATTGCTAAATCAATTAAAGCAGGCCAACTTTACTTAGGAACAAATGTTGCTCAAAGCTTTATGGGTTATGCTGGGACAATTTTAGTTGCAGCGACCATGGTTTTAGCAATGATTAGTTCGTTGAACGGAATGATTTTGGCTTTTTCACGTTACTATTATGCTGTTTCTAAAGATGGCTTATTATGGAAGACTTTTGAACATATTCATCCTAAATATCGGACACCTGATCATGGCTTAATTATGCAGATGATTATTTCAATTGCTTTAGTTTTGACTCGGGACTTAAATGAATTAACTTCCTTAGTTGTCTTCAGTGGCGCAATTTTTAATTTACTGTCAATTTTAGCAGTTCCAGTTTTACGTCACCGTAAGCCAGAAGCTGCTAGACCTTACAAAGTTTGGGCTTATCCGTGGACAGTAATTATTGCAGTTATTGCCTTCTTAATTATCTTAATTAATAACTTCTTTGATGATCCAGTAACTTCATTATTAGGTTTGCTTATTCCGGCAATTTCTGTTGGTGTTTACTATTACTTTAGACATAAGTATCCAGTTAATGAATTGAATTAGGAGGCAAGTAATGACTAAAGAAAAAATTATTGCTGCTGCTAAGGCAATTAAGCCAGACCCAGCATTTTTGAATATTCAAACAGTCGATCCGTCAATTATCGTGGATTTGAAATATGCCACTATGGATAATTTTACTAGTCATGTAATTTATGATTTTAAGACAGCGATTGCTCGTGCCGGTACTGCTAGGAAATTAGGTATTGCGGCAAAATTACTTAAAAAGAAAGGTTATCGCATTAAGGTATGGGATGCCTTTCGACCAAGTACAGCCCAAATTAAAATGTATCAGGTCTATCCACATGATGAATGGGTTGCCGCTCCTAATCCTAACTATAGTCATGAAAAAGGGGTAACTTTTGATCTGACAATTACAGATATGGCTGGTAATGAGATTGAAATGCAAAGTGGTTTTGATGATTTTACTGGCAAAGCTTTACGTTCATATCCGCGAACACAAAAGCAAGAAGCAAATTATCAAATATTAAATAGTGCAATGGAACAAGCTGGCTTTCATGGTTATGAAAGTGAGTGGTGGGATTATCAAGATGACGATTCCGATTTATATCAACCTGCACAAGCTGATCCTAATGATTATTAAATATATATAATTAGTAATTTTGCTAAAATTAACATAATATAAGTTACCTGTGTATATTAAAAGCAATGCTGATAAAAAATATGCAAATAACTATTGAAATCGCTTTAATACTGATTTATAATTTTAAGAGTAAATAAGCGTGTTACTGATTCGATCAGGCATTAACCTATAAATAAACAATAACTCATAATTTGCTATTGGTTATTTGTAGGTTTTTTTGTTAAAAAGAGGTTAGCAAAGTGAAATTTGTCAAGAATTTTAATAACAATGCTGCTTTAGTGTCTGATGAATCTGGTGTTGACTGGGTTGTAATCGGTAATGGGATCGGCTTTGGTAAAAAAGCTGAAGATGAGATTGATGAGAGCAAGATTAGTCGCAGGTTTGTTGCGGTTGAGAAGAATATTGAGTTGGCCAATAGTATCGGTGATATTGATACGCGTACATTAGCACTGACAACTGATGTCATTCAACTTGCTTCGCAAAAACTGCAAACTAAGTTTTCTGATTATCAATATTTTGCGTTAGCTGATCATATTGATTTTGTGCTTAAAAGAGCTGATGAGGGTATTGATTTGGGTCAGGAAACGGTTCGTTGGGAAATTCATAAGCTATTTCCAAAAGAATATAATGCAGCTCTTGCGGCAATTAAGTTGATTGAAAAAAAGACGAACTTGACTTTGCCTAAGAGTGAAGCCGTGTATCTCACTTATCACTTTATTAATGCTGGTTCTAGTCAGACTAAGCTGCAGGATACGATTAAGATTACTAAGTTGATTCATGGTGTGATTGCGATTATTGAATATCAATATGGGATGAAACTAGACACAGAGTCATTTAATTTTAACCGGTTTATGACGCATTTGCGTGCATTTATGGTACGACATATTTGCGGCTTAAGTGATGAAGATAGCGGTAGTGAGCTTGATCAGTCTTTACTTGAATTGATGAAGGCAAAGTACAAGAAAGCTTACGAAACGGTTTTAAAAATCGGCACTTATTTACATGAACAAGCTGGCTGGGATTTACAGCCTGATGATCAGGTTTATTTGACACTACATGTTTGGCGGGTAACGCACAGACAAAGTGGTTCAAGAGCCGATAATTAGGATAAGTTTTAACTGGCAATGATTATTGTTTAACAGGTGTGTTACTGATTCGATCAGGCATTAACCCGAGAACATAAGAAACTTCTTCTACTACATTGGTAGGATAGTTTTTTAGGTTCACGGGTTTTTATTTTGTTAATTTTTAGGAGGAAGAAATGGCTTACGAGGATTTAAGTCAAAAGATTATCGCCAATGTTGGTGGTAAAGATAACGTAGCCAGTGTTGTTCACTGTACAACACGGTTACGCTTTAAGTTGAAGGATGAAAAAAAGGCCAACGATGCTGCAATGAAATCAACTGATGGGGTTATTTCATTGGTTAAATCTGGTGGTCAGTATCAAGTAGTTATCGGTAATAACGTCGCCGATGTTTATGATACTTTAATTAAAGTTGGTGGCTTTTCCGATGGTGGCGAAGTTGATGATGATTATGTTGATACCAGTAATATGAGTTTAGCTGATCGTTTTATTGATTTGATTTCTGGTATCTTCAACCCAATCTTAGGGCCAATGTGTGCGGCCGGAATGATTAAAGGTTTCAATGCAATGTTCGTTGCGTTGGGCTGGGAAGCACAAACTTCAGGTACTTATACAGTGTTGAATGCTATTGGCGACAGTTTATTCTACTTCTTGCCAGTAATCTTAGGTATTTCTGCTGCTAAGAAATTTAAGCTTGATGGTTACCTTGGTGCAACAATTGGTGCTGCACTTTGTTACCCAACAATTGTTGCGATGAATAGTAGTAAGACAACTCTGTTTACTTTATTCAAAGGAACAATTTTCCAAGCACCAATCCACATGACTTTCCTTGGAATTCCAGTAATTTCAATGAATTATACTTCATCGGTTATTCCAATTATTTTGGCTATTTGGTTTGCTTCTAAAGTACATAAATTAGCACGGAAGATTATTCCTGACGTTGTTAAGACATTCTTGGTACCGTTTATGGTGCTGCTGATTACTATTCCAGTAACCTTTATCGTAATTGGACCAATTGCTACTTGGCTTGGTAATGCAATCGCTGCTGGTGTTAGTGCCGTTTACAACTTCAGCCCAATCTTAGCTGGTATCCTGATGGGTGCATTCTGGCAAGTATTTGTTATTTTTGGTGTCCACTGGGGCTTTGTTGCCGTTATGATGACCAACATTGCAGCTATGGGTTATGACCCAATTTTAGGTTTGTCACTTGCTGCATCATTTGCTCAAACCGGTGTTGTAGCTGCTATTATTTTCCAAACTAAGGACGAAAAGACTCGTAGTATAGCTATTCCAGCTGTTGTTTCAGGAATCTTTGGTGTTACTGAACCTGCTATTTATGGTGTTACCCTGCCACGCAAGCGACCATTTATTTTGAGTTGTATTGCTTCAGCTATTGGTGGTGGCCTGATTGGTATGTTTGGTACTAAAGTTTACATCATGGCCGGAATGGGAATCTTCTCAATTCCAGATGCAATCAGTAAAAACGGTATCGACATGCGCGTTTATGGCTTAATTATCGCTATGGCAGTTGCTACTGTTTTAGGTTTTGTCTTCCAAATGTTATTCGGCAAAAAGAGTGTTGATGCTCCACTTGATGGTGAAGCTGAAGCTGCTCCAGCCGTTGCAGCTGCTGAAAATAATGCTAATGCAGAAGTAAAAGAAATTAACAATAGTGAAGCTACATGTGATGCTCCTAAGGCAACTGTTACTCCAGAAGAAGTAGTTGCTCCGTTAAGCGGTACAGTTGTTGCTTTAAGTGACGTTAAGGATCAAGTCTTTTCAAGTGGTGCGATGGGTCAAGGTGCTGCAATTGAACCAAGTGAAGGTAAGGTTTATGCACCAGTTGCTGGGACAGTTGCCATGGTCTTTCCTACTGGACACGCTATCGGGCTTAAGTCTGATAAGGGTGCCGAAGTAATGATTCATATTGGTATGGATACAGTTGAACTTGATGGCAAGGGCTTTAAGACATTGGTTAAAAAAGATCAGGCAGTTAAGGCTGGTGATCCATTAATTGAATTTGATATGGATGCAATTAAAAAAGCTGGTTATATTTTAACTACTCCCGTGATTGTAACCAACACAAAGGACTATAATGAGGTTAAAGTTGTTGCAGATGGTCAAGTTAAGGCCACTGATGCATTTTTAGACTTAAAGTAGTAAAGAGAGGTTAGATAAAATGGAAACAAATAATTTTCCTAAAGACTTTCTATGGGGTGGTGCCACTGCTGCCAACCAATTAGAAGGTGCCTATCAAGAAGGTGGCAAAGGCTTGTCATTGCCTGATGTTTTGCCTGGTGGTAAGGAACGGATGACAGTTGTTAATGCTCCTGATTTTGATTTTACGATTGATCCTAAGCGTTTTTATCCTAATCATATTGGAAATGACCACTACCATCATTTTAAAGAAGATATTGCTTTGTTTGCGGAAATGGGCTTCAAGTGTTACCGTTTTTCAATTGCTTGGTCAAGAATTTTTCCTAATGGTGATGAAACTGAACCTAATGAAGAAGGTTTGAAGTTTTACGATGCCCTAATCGATGAATGCTTGAAATACAAGATTGAGCCAGTAATTACTATTTCACACTATGAATTACCATTGAATTTGGTTAAGAAGTATGGTGGCTGGAAGAATAAGCAATTAATCGACTTTTATGAGCGATTTGCTCGGACAGTGTTAACTCGTTACCATGACAAAGTTAAATATTGGATGACCTTCAACGAAATCAACAGTGCTGCGCACTTCCCAGTAATGAGTCAAGGGTTAGTTGCTTCTAACGGGGCTAACGATAAGAAGAATATCTATCAAGCTTGGCATAATCAATTTGTTGGTAGTAGTAAAGCTGTTAAAATTGGTCATGAATTAGATCCTGATTTAAAGATT
Organism: Lactobacillus sp. ESL0785; assembly: GCF_029395455.1. NCBI lineage: Bacteria > Bacillati > Bacillota > Bacilli > Lactobacillales > Lactobacillaceae > Lactobacillus > Lactobacillus sp. ESL0785. The sequence continues at coordinate 1,606,026 of NZ_CP113916.1, read as the reverse complement.
GGTTGCATGATTTTATATGCTACTACTTACAGTTATGACTGTGATCCTAAGAACCAGTTAGCTGCATTGCAAGATAATCAAGCTAATAATTTCTTCTGTGCAGATGTTCAAGTACGGGGACACTACCCAGCTTATACTAAGAGCTTACTTGCTCGGAATGGTGTTAAGTTGAGCGATCTTGACTATACTCAAGAGGAATTAGATCTATTAGCTAAGAATCCTGTTGATTATATTGGCTTTAGTTACTATATGTCATCAGTTGTTGATGTGACTCATGAAAAGCACGAAACAGTTAATGGTAACTTGATGGGTGGCGTGAAAAACCCATTCTTGAAGAGTAGTGACTGGGGCTGGCAGATTGACCCAACTGGTCTGCGAATTGCATTAAACCAATTATCTGACCGGTATCAAAAGCCAGTTTTCATCGTTGAAAATGGTCTAGGTGCAATTGATCAGCCAGATGATAATCATTATGTTGCCGATGATTACAGAATTAATTATTTACGTGAACATATTAAAGCAATTGCTGGTGCAATTGATGATGGTGTTGATGTGATGGGTTATACTCCGTGGGGTTGTATTGACTTAGTCAGTGCTTCAACTGGTGAAATGTCTAAACGTTACGGCTTTATCTATGTTGATGAAAATGATCGCTGTGAAGGCAGTTTCAAACGCTATAAGAAGAAGTCATTTGACTGGTACAAGCAAGTTATTGCTACTAATGGTCAAGATTTAGGTTAAAAGGTAGGTAAGAACAATGAAAAAATGGATGAAAGCAGTTGTTTCAACTATTAGTGTTTTGGCATTATTTTTGGGTACTGCTAAAACCGCTGCTGCCAAAAAAGTGAGAACCAATAAACCGGTTGTTATTTATTTAACACGACATGGTGAAACTACGGCTAATGTAATGCATTTAGCTCAAGGATGGAGTGATTTTACTCTAACTGACAATGGTGTTAAAGGTGCACAGTACTTAGGTATGGGCCTTAAAGGCACTAAGTTTCAAGCAGCATATTCTGGTGATTTAACTCGTCAGGAAAAAACGGCTCAAGGTGCTTTAAAGTATTCAGGTAACAAAAAGGTGAAATTACAAATCGATCCGCGCTTACGTGAATGCAATTATGGTAGTTATGAAGGTCGTCCTGACATGGCTAAAAATGTTCCAGAAATTGCAGCATATTACGGTTATGATAACGTTACTGATTTTCAAACTAAGACTGGTAAATTATTCCAGAATAAGATGCAGGACGGATACTATGCTTTAGATCAAGCTAACAAGTTAAACACTACATTGCCTGAACAGTATCGTGCAGAAAAATCAACGGTTGTTCAACAACGGATGACAGCTGCCTTAACAGCAATTGCTAAAAAGCAACAGAAGAAGGGCGGCAATGTCCTTGTGGTGAGTTCAGGAATGGCAATTAACATGTTTTTGTCAACACAAGACTATCCACAATATCAAGGTACAGGCTTAGCTAATGATGCAGTTACTAAGTTGACTTATCAGAATGGTAAGTTCAAGTTATCTGGTCCAATTGGTGACCTAAAGTACTTTGATGCTGGTAAAAAATTAGCAGATAAATAAATCAATTTGATAAACCCTTTCAAAAAATAAAATAGCCTAACCGTAATTACATTTGCGGTTAGGCTGTTTTATTTTATTTTGCTTTTTTTAAACTGAAAAAGATAATTAAAATAAAATTGATTAATAATGTCAAGCCAGTTGTCCAAAAAACAGTGGCATAATTGAAAACACCTGAAATAATTGAACCCATCATTGAGCCGAAGACGGAACCAACAGCCTGGAATGATTGGTTATAACTAAAGATGCGGCCAAAACTTTCTGCTGGTGTGTTCAGCGTGAGCACAGTTTGAGCTGCTGGTAGCATTGCAGCACTGGCAATCCCTAGTAAAAACCGTAAACCTGCAAGAACCCATGGCGAATTAGTAAGAGCCATAGGTGCAAAGAGAATGGCGCCGACGATTAACCCAGCGCGTAAGATTTTTAGTGGTCCAATTTCGTCCATTTTATGGCCGATTTTTGAAGCAGCTAGTAGTGTCCCAAGACCTGGAGTTGCTGCCACAACCCCGGCTACAAAGGCGATATTCTTACTATTGGGCATCATCGACTTAACGTATAAAGATACGATAGGGTCAATTGACATATTAGCGGCTTGAACCAGCAGAGTTGTCACAAACATAACGATAATTAATTTTACGTTTGGTAAGCTGTGCATGATTTCGCCCATAGGTTTCATTTCTTCACGTGAAATTGGCGTAAATTCTTCGTGAACTAGGAAAGTAGAGCCAATAAAGACCAGTAACATTAAGAAACCAGTGATAAAGAAGGGAATTCGATACCCCCAAACGCTACCGAGCCAATTACCAAAGAAACTGGATAAAACGCCCCCGAGTAGTGGGCCGACTAAGTTACCGGCAGTTCCGGCAGTCATCATTTGACTCATTACCCAACCACTGCGTTGGTGTGGCGTCTCACCAGCAATTAATGCCGTGGCATTATTGATGTATCCGGAAAATGCACCTTGAATAAACCGCATGACAATAATGTAAATAGCATTGGGTGCAAACCCAGTAGCAGTAATGGTCAAAGCCATCACGCCAGAAGCACGCATACACATTAGTTTGCGTCCCTTACGGTCAGCGAGGTTACCCCAATAAGGCGAAACGATTGCTTGTGCAATGAAGGTCATAGCAAAGGCTAGTCCGGAATATAGGTTGATTTGCAACTTACTGTAGTGACCGAGGTCCGCGATAAATAAAGAAATAAAGGGCATTGTCATTGAATAACCCATACCTGTAATAAAGCAGCCAAGCCAGAGGGTATAAAACGATTTATGCCACCCAGCTGGTAACTTGTAAGATTTTGTCAAAATGATCCATCCTTCTATATTAATTAAAAAATATTAATCCTTTTTATTTTAGCACATAAAAATTGCTAAAAATTTGCTAAAAACAAGAAATTCGGCTATTAAACATGGTAGGATAGTGTTTCTGAAAGGAAGATTGCATTATGGGGAAAGATCCACGCATAACAAGGCGTGAATATCGCAAGCGGTATGTCGAAAGTGAAACAGATAGAAAAAAAGTCGTCCATCAAAGTATCGAAACCAAGCATTATTCACTGCGCGTACCGACACGTACGAATTACCGTCATTTAAAGTTGAACTTTTGGGAAATTTTCTCTGATCGTCCATATATTGCTGTTGCAATTATTGTCTTGGCGATTTTCTTCATTATGGCAAAATTGTGGTGGCTGCTAGTTTTACTAATGGTGCTAGTCGTAATTGGGATTTATCTTATTGGCCGCAGTCATCACCCTGACCGTGTTTTAAGTCTGGAATTTAAATTAAAGGCGTCGCGTAAACTGAGTATGTTAAGAGCAGTGCAGTTTGGTGGTGCAATTATTATCTTCTTGGCGACATATATGAAAAAAGTGGTCATGGTTGACTTTTCATCTGCTGGATCAACTGACGGTTTTCAAATTGTGCAGGGATTATTATCTGATCGCGGCGGCGTATATGGGCAACAAGGTTCATACTTTTTGAATTTGCTTAATACACTAACTGGTGGACAGCTATGGGGAACATATCGTTACGCAACCAATAGCGCGCAAATGATGAACAGCAATGCAGGTCGCTGGATTGTAATTTGGGTGTTGTTATTAATGATTGCACCGGCATTTTGCGTGTTGGCGCAGTTCTTTAGAGAGCCATATTCGCGGAATACAATGTTAATTGCATCGGGCATAACTACGATTAGCTTTATCTTAACGCCGACTTTGATGCGTAAGTGGATTGTGGCGTATGCAATGGAAAATCAGATGTCCCAGGCACAGGCTCAAGCGGCAGTAAGTGTCGGACCAATGGCCTATGTGGCAATGGGTTGTGCCTTGATGGTATTAATAATTTCAGTTTACCGTGTGATTAAAAAAGATCAATTTGAAACTAATTCTAAAAGGTAATGTTGAACAGGTAAATGATGAACCGCTGGGCGTTGTTGCGGTAGTTTATTTGACAAGTGATGTCCAATTGGCTAAAAAGAAATTTACCGAACTAAACGAAAATAAAACGGTTGATGAATTTTATATGATTTATAGTTGTCCACAAGATACGTATTTGCCAACTTTAAGCCATTATCCTTCGCTTGAAATTTCTAGAACAGATTTAGGTATGTAAAAAGACGAGAATTTAAATTCTCGTCTTTTTTGTTTAAGCATAATTACTTATTTTTCTTGTGTCGCGTAATCGGCAATGTCCAATACATGGGGAATATCCTTGAATTTATAATTACCTTGATCAACGGTTTCCATAACGGTCAATGTATGTTTGGTACTATCATATATTACATTGTCTTCTTGATATTTGCCTTCAAAAGCACGTGATGCCAACATTATAATACTGTAAGCTTCACTATTAGTCAATTTGTTGATGTTTTTAACGACGACTTTTTTACCATTTAATGCTTGTTCAGCATTTTTTAATTGTAATGTAGCCAGCTTAACATCACTTAGAGTAGCATCATTTGCAGCAATAATATCCTTAGCATTAGCTAAAGCAGCATCATAATTGCCACGCAAGTCGCCATTAGATAAGCGATAACTGTCTGATTTTTGTGTAGTGGCACTTTTACTAATTAGGTCTTGTAAAGCCTGCTTATCACTAGTAGTAGCAGTTACTTTATCTTTTTCAGCATCTTGGGCACTATTTAGTGGTGATAAGTATTGACCTCTAGCATAAACAGCATCACTAGCCTTGAGATAGCCATTAACTACATGTTTTTTAATTGGCTGAGTGTCCTTAGTTGGTGTGGCGTTATTTGTTAGAGTAATATTTTGGTTATTTAACCGGTAAAAGAGTTCAGCCTTTTGATCGCTGGGTACCCAAAGATAAACTAACTCATTAACTGTGGCTGTTGGTAGGCTATTAATTGAGTCAATATATTGTCCGGGGAACATGTCGGTCCCTTTAGCTGTATAAATTTGGGCATTAGTTGTGTAACCAACAGTTGTTGATGATAAGTCTTCATATGCCATCGTTTCTAATTTTGTAGTAGCACCACTAACGTTGCCTTTGCCATCGATGTATTCATCCTTACCAGCTAAACGATAGTAGTAATCAGGATCTTCATTTGTTACGTAAAGTGCATGATCAACTTTGACTTTTTGCCCCTTTTTAATGGTCAAATTGGTGTCGTTAAATGCATTTGCATCATCACTATTTGAATAATTAAGTGGTCCACGGTAAACTTTTAGATCATGATTAGCTGTAACAGTAATAGTCTTATCAGTGTATAGTTGGGAACCATTGATATATTTAACGTTAGCTGCTTTAATGAATTTACCATGACCTAATGCATAATAATCTTTTCCTTTAATTGGTTGGTAAGGTAGCCAGAAACGCTGGACACCATAAGCTTTATTAGTTTGCGGAACTTTATCATATTTAGCACAATAATAGTCTTTTAATTCCGAAATTGGCTCAATTTTATCAGCATATTTAATAAAAGTACCAGAGTTGAGAACTTGTGGTGTCTTTTTACCATTTCGATTATAAACGCGGGCATTACTACCTAAAACTAGTTTTCCTTGTTGAATATTTTTACCATCAATTGTATTAACATCAGCAAGTTTTACATAGCCGTTATGTCCTAAATTTAGGTAACGTTCACCGTTAATAGTACGGTAACCAAGATATTTAAAGGATGGTTCATCATTTAAGATTAGCAAATCATCATAGTCAACTTGAACTGGTAATTTAGGATTAGATTTACTGGTGTAAAGATGGCCGGATGGATCATAGACATGAACGGTATTATCTTTTTCAATGGTAAAAGTCCCTTTTTGTGTTTTAGCTGCAGCAACCTGTGGCTGGGTGGCTGTTACTAGTGCTACTGGAGCAATCATTGTTGCTGCAGCAAGAATAGAAATTATTTTATTACGTTTTTTCATTATCTTTACCTCAAAAACAAAAACGATATACTATTATTTTAAACCGTGTTTGTATGCTAGGTTAGGTAAATTTAAATTATTATAAAATTTTAATTATTATGCTGTGTCTTCATTGCGTAAACGGCAACAATGAAGACAATCACACTAACAACAATTAAGCCAGTTAATGCGACATTAATGTTAAGAGCACTTGCAATACTGGTAAAAATCGTGGTCATTAATGGTCCAGCAACTTGTAAAATCGTATTTAGTGCCCCAATTGATGAGGACAAAATCGTGCGGTCAACTGCTGATACGAGCCATTGTGACATTTTTTGACTAGCAATACTAGCAAAGAAACCAAGTAGAGCAAGAAAAAATGAAGTGGTAATAATATTGTAGTAAATAAATTTTTGGAGCAGCTTAATCAAGAAACTGCCAGTATGAAGATGAAGTAGACTTTTTGATTACAAGTGCCCAGCAGGTTACAAGTTATACCAGCAAATATCTTTTTTTACTTAAAGTCGGCTTTAAACCCGACAAATTGGTGCCCCTGATAGGTTTGCTTAGCTAATTTGCCCGTGATTTTCCGCTTGTTTAAGACAAATGTAATCGACTTACCAGCAAAAAGATGCTTGAGTTCGCGTTCATTAAAGGTATGTTTGCCCCAAGTCTGATTAATTACGATTTCTTTGCCTTGCCAAGTTCCCGTAACTTTGGGCTTAGGCGTAAATGCAGTCTTCTTAGTTGCTTGCAGTTTAACTAGTTTTGAGTTTTTACTTAAATTGGCCGCATTTTTTTGTTCAATTGCCAGGTCATGTTTAACAATTTGATTAATTAAAAAGGGCACGTTCCGATAGTCAAACTTTCCTTGTTTAACCAATTTCATCGTGTCTTGCAGTTGTTCGGTAACTTTGGGTGAGGCAATGTAGGTCTGGTCACATAAGATTGATTGGATTAAACCAGGAAAGGTCAGTGAATATTTTTCCTTGGTGTTTTTGATTAGGGCGCTTTTGCCAGTGGAGATATTGGCTAACGTCTGCTCTTGAGTTGCTCCCGTTCCGATTTTATCTTTTTTGAGAAAGTCAATAATATAACGATGAGTTGGGGCCTTGGGTTTGGGATTATGCCCCTGGTAAATAAATGGTGTTGCATTAACATCAAAAGGCTGTCTTTGGTTTGGATGCTCATCTTTTAAGTCAGTTTCATCAAAAATAAGTTTGTAATTTAATTCTAGTGGTAGATTAATTGTACAAGTAAAAGTTGGATAATCAGCTAGATGTGCTTTTTCTTGTTCATAAAGATAGTCTTCAGCTAATATTGCTAGGTAACTTTTAGCTGCAGCAAGGTAAATAGCACGGCCGCATTTACCAAATTTTTGCTCAATTTCGGCTAAATTTTGAGGTACATTAAGACCGGGTCGGTTAGCCCCATGAGTGGCATTTTTGACAAGAAATTTTTTTCTAATATTGCGATGCGACAATAACTTAGTATCAACATGAACGACATGAGCAATCTGATCAACTACTGGCAATAATTGGTTAAATTGTTCTTGCGTAATCTTAGTATCTTCCGTTCTTGGATAAGATAAAATATTCGCTTCGTACATCTTTTGGTAAGTTGTAAGAACTTGGCTTGATGAGAAGCCTTTTTTGCCAACTAAAATCGCTAGGTGACTGAGATCAAGTAGGTCTGGTGGTTGTTGGTACTTGTGGCATTTACTATCAACAATGATTGCAGAGTGGTGATACTTTTTTTGTTCTTGTTTAGCTGCAGCTTCTGTCTTGAATTTTACTTTAGTAGGCTGAATGAAAATATTTTTATTTGCATCCTGAAAGCGCACCTCATAATATGATTTTTTAACGTAATTATGGCGGGCTTCTTCTTGTTGATAAACTTGATTAATAATTGTTGACTTTAAGCGTCCTAACCGCAATGATTTTGGTTGAAAGCCGGATTGTCGGGCAATAATTAAGGCAATACGTGAAAGTTGCATTGAGGCAAAGTCAAAACGTTCGCGACCAGTTGCTTCTAGAAATTCGCCTTGCTCGTATTGATTAGTGACATTGATCTTGTCACGCAAGGCTTTTTGGATATTTGCCGGAGTTTCATCAGCAAAGCGCATGCGGTAAACGGTTTTCTGCCACTTGATAGCGTTGATAATTTCCCAACCGAGCAGGTCACCTTCACCTGAAGGATCATCATCAGTGGCAATGACAATGGCATCACAAGAACTAGCAGCTTGTTTAATCCGAGTTAGGGTCTGCTGCATCCCGGGAATGACTTCTTTAGCCCAAGAAAAATCTAGTAAATTCCACGGATAATTACTTAGGTCATGCCAATCACTGTATTTGGCAACTTTGTCAGGATCAACCATTTGATGTGGTGCTTTAAATTGCAAAAGGTGGCCGTGAGCGTGGACGATGTGGTAATAGTCATCGTTAAAAATTCCGCTAGTGCCACCTAGAGCTTTAGCAAAATTTTGAGCAGCACTAGCTTTTTCGGTTAGGAGCAGCAATTTCAACTTAATTAATTCTTCTTTCTAAAAAATAGGCAAACTTTTGTTCGACTTAAGTAGTATAGCTTTTTAGGAAAGAAAGGTAAATTAATTTAGTTATTGTACAATAATTTTTTATAGTTAATGCTAAAGAGCCTCGATTATTAAAAACGTCATGATAATAGGTCTTGAGCCCATTGAAACAATTAAAAATACTGACTATTTTAGTCAGTATTTTTTTAATATTGCAGTATTGATCATTGTCTTACTAAATAGCAATGAAAAATATTTCTCTAAGTGAAACACTTATTTCAAGTCATGAAACGCTTATTCACTTTGCTAGAAAGCGGATACAAAATATAAAAATGATGATATAAATATAAACGTAAGCTAGCTTAGAAAAATTAACTGCTCAAATTGAGTACTGAATTATTAAGGAGAAAAAATATGTCTGAAGATCACAAACGATATTCTGTTGTAATTGCTGGTGGTGGTAGTACTTTTACCCCGGGGTTTGTTTTGAGTTTGATTGCTAACCAAGATCGGTTCCCAATTAGAAAGTTAAAGTTTTACGATAATGATGCAGAACGGCAGAAGAAAATCGGTGATGCTTGTGCCATTATCATGAAGGAACGTGCTCCAGAAATCGAATTTTCATATACAACTGATCCAGAAGAAGCTTTTACAGATGTTGACTTTGTAATGGGATCAATTCGGGTTGGTAAGTATCATATGCGTGATTTTGATGAAAAAATCCCATTAAGATATGGTGTTAACGGTCAAGAGACAACTGGACCCGGAGGAATGGCTTATGGTATGCGTTCGATTCCGGCAATTATTGAAATTATTGATTATATGGAAAAGTATTCACCAAATGCATGGATGATTAATTATTCCAATACCATTGCAATTGTTGCAGAAGCTTGCCGGAGATTTAGACCTAATTCTAAGGTAATTAACATTTGTGATATGCCAATTGAAATTATGACTAGAATGGCACATATTTGTGGCTTAAATGACTACCATGATCTCGATGTTAATTATTACGGCCTTAATCACTTTGGCTGGTGGAAAGAAATTCGTGATAAAAACACTGGTAAAGACTTGATGCCGCAGCTTAAAGAACATGCTGCCAAGGAAGGTTACTGGATTGGTGGTGAATTTGATAAGTACTTGGAAAAGAGCTGGGCTGAAACTTTCAAGAAAGCTAAGGATTGCTATGCATTAGACCCAGAAACTTTACCAAATACTTATATGCAATACTATTACTTCCCACAATATGAAGTTGCTAATGCCGATCCTAAGCATACTAGAACTGATGAAATTCGTGAATATCGGCAAAAAATTGTTTTTGACGAATGTGCAAGAATTGTTAAAGCAGGAACTGCTAAAGGAAACATCTGGGAAGCAAACGCAGAACACTCAAATTATATTGTTGATATTTGCCACGCGATTGCCTTTAATACTCATGAAAAATTCTTTGCTAACACTACTAACAATGGTGCTATTTCTAATATGGATCCAGATTCAATTGTTGAAGTCCCATGTTTGTTCGGTGCTGATGGTATTCAACCAATGGCAACCGGTGAAGCTGGTAGATTCCAACGTGGCTTAATGATGGAACAGCAAACTTGTGAAAAATTAGTTGTTGATGCTTATGAACAACATTCATATACGAAGATGTTGCAGGCCTTCACACTTAATAAGACAGTTCCTGATGCCTCAGTTGCTAAGAAGATTCTTGATGATATGATTCCTGTAAATAAGCCGTACTGGCCAGAGCTGAAATAATTGTTAGGGGATGATTGCTTATGATGCAGAAGTTTCAAAAGTTTGGTGCAGCGATGTTTGTGCCAGTGCTTTTATTCTCTTTTGCCGGAATAGTTGTTGCGATAGGTAGCTTATTTACTAATCAAGCAGTTTTTGGTTCTTTAGCAAGTCCGGGTACTACTTGGAATTCTATTTGGGACACAATTACTGCTGGTGGTTGGACGGTCTTCAAGCAAGAAGCATTATTATTCGTTGTTGGTTTACCAATTGGACTGGCTAACAAGTCTAAAGGTAGAGCGGCAATGGAAGCTTTAATTACTTATATGACTTACAACTATTTTATTGGCACTATTTTGACACACTGGGGTGCAAACTTTGGTATTCCTAATTTTGCTAATATTCAAATAATTGATAATTCAACTAACCACGGATTGACTGAAATAGCCGGAATTAAAACACTGGATACTAGTATGATTGGTGCCTTAATTGTTGCTGGAATTGTAATCTGGCTTCATAACCGGTACTTTGATAAGAAATTGCCAGAATGGTTAGGAACTTTTCAGGGTTCAACCTATGTTTATATCCTTGGCTTTTTTGCCATGATACCGTTAGCATTCTTAACTTGCTGGGGCTGGCCTAAGGTTCAGTTAGGTATTAGTGGAATGCAAAAATTCATTCTTAATAGTGGCGTAATTGGCGTGTGGATTTATAATTTCTTGAATCGGGTTTTGATTCCGACCGGATTACACCATCTAGTTTATATTCCGTTCCAATATGGACCTGCGGTAGTAGCTGGGGGGCTTCAACCATTCTGGTTAAAGCACTTAACGCAATTTGCCTTAAGCACTCATCCGTTAAAACAATTAGCGCCGCAGATGGGCTTCCAGCTATGGGGAAATGAGAAGATTTTTCTTGCTCCGATTATTTGTTTAGCATTTTATGCAACGGCAAAGAAGAGTAAGAAAAAGCAAACTTCAGCTTTGCTGATTCCAGCTGCTTTGACGTCATTCTTTGCTGGTATTACTGAACCGATTGACTTTACTTACTTATTTGCAGCTCCAGTTCTCTGGATTGTTTACTCTGTTCTTGCAGCAACAATGAACACAGTAATGTTCAGTTTAGGTGTTGTAGGTAACTTTACGCTTGGCGGTATTGATATGGCTGCTGAAAATTGGATTCCGTTATGGGCCAATCATTGGCAGACATATCTAGTACAGTTTGCAGTCGGAATTGTGTTTGCTATTATCACTTTCTTTGTCTTTAAATTTATGATTGAAAAATTTAATTACGCAACTCCTGGTCGTGAAGAAGACGATGAAGAAGTTCATTTATTAAATAAGAAAGAATATGAAGCTAAAAAAGCTGATCAAGATCAAGCAGCAAGTACTGACTCTGCTGAAACTGATCCATATATTGTTAGAGCAACGGCTTTTCTTGATTTACTTGGCGGTAGTTCAAATATTAAAGAATTAAGTTCTTGTGCGACACGGTTGCGAGTTTCTGTTAAGGATCCTGATAAGTTAGGCTCGGATGCTCAATTTAAGGCTTCTAAGGCAATTAATGTAGTTCATCATGGAAAAGCCATTCAGGTTATTGTTGGACTAGATGTTGCTCAAGTTCTTGAAGCAATGCAGGAATTAAGAAAAAACGATATTAGTCAGGATTAATTTTAAACTTTATATTTTGAATAAAGCGCTTTTATAAATTGAAATAAAGTTATAATAAATAGGTAACTATTTTTATGGAGCGTAATATTTATTAATGTCAAAGCTAAAATCTCTAATTTATCAAAAAAGTAGCAAATTGAATGATTCTGAAATAAGGATCATTCAATTTGTTCTAAGCAATGCAAAGTTGTGTAAAAATTTAAGTCTATCTGAATTATCTAGTAAATTATATGTTTCTAAATCTGCAATTTTTCGGTTGTGTAAGCATTTGGGATTAAGTGGTTATAGTGAGTTGAAGTTTTACTTAAATGAAGTTTCTTTAGAAAATGATCAGAATAAGAATTATGTCAAGTTTAGGAATAATTTCGGTCCTGATTTAGCTAAAGAAACAGAGAATTTGCGTAAATATTTTAAATCACTTGACTTAGACAAATTCTATACTGAGTTAAGTAATGCTGATAATATTTATATTTATTCAACAGGCTGGATTCAGCAAATTCTATCGAACTATCTTTCTCATGAATTATTACTTTTTGGCGTTTCGTCAATTGTATTACCATCTGCTTTGAGTGAATTAAAGATGGTAGGTAAGATTGCCAAAAAAGGTGACCTACTGTTTATCATTTCTTATACTGGCGATAATCGAGAAATTAATGATGAATTAAGCAAGTTTGAGTTGGTTAATAATAAATTTCGGTATGTATCCTTTACTGATTTGAAACAAAACAAGTTAGCCTCACTGTCAGACTATAACTTTTATTATCCAACGGTTAAGTTCACCAATAATGATAATGGGGTGTCTTTTATCTTGGCTTATTCGTTAGTAGATTTGTTAATTAATAAGTTTGGTATTTGGCGAGATAAGCAAAACGGGAAGAATAATGAGTAAATTAAACAATTTTGTTATTAAATTTTTAGATAAGGCACACCTAAATACTAAAAAGATTTTGCTTACATATTTATATGCATTATTGCTGATACCATTATTTTTTAGTTTCTTCATGATTTTAGAAGCAGCAATTACTAAAAATAGTATTGTTCTAATCATGGCAAAATCACCACTAGTTGCGGTGGATGTGATAATTGCGCTGACTGATTTTATTTTAGGTTATTATTTGTGGTTAAAAAAGAATGAAATCTTGCGTAATTATGTTAATTATCGCTTTTTTATGACTTGTCAGGCCTTAGGTCAGCTGCTAGTTGGTAATCTTTTTTGCGCGGTTTTAGCATTATTGGGTTTAATTAGTTTACAGTTAGCTGGTAAAGATCGGCCCCAAAAGGGTGCGTGGCCAATTATAGTTGTTTCAGTTATCTTTATGTTGATATTTAGTGCATGTTTAGCAATGATTATTCTATTAAAGGTGAAGAATAGTGGGTATTGAAAATGTTTAAATTATTTAAAAAGCAGGGTTTTTCGGTTAGTGCGGTAGTTGATGGCCAACTAATTCCGATTACGGCTGTTAAAGATGATGTTTTTTCTGAAAAAATGTTAGGTGATGGTTATGCAATTAAGCCAAAGAATGGGAAAATTTGTGCTCCAGTTGCTGGAACAATTACGACGGTTTTTCCAACTAAGCATGCAATTGGAATTACAACAAAGGATAATCTGGAAATTTTGCTTCATTTGGGATTAGATACAGTTAATTTAAAAGGGAAACCATTTAAGGTAATGGTCAAAGAAGGTGATGTCGTTAAGCAAGGTGATCAACTTGCTGAGATGGATCTGGAAATGATTACAGCAGCTGGTTATGACAATACAATAATTGTCGTTTATACTAATATGGATTTGATTAAATCTGTTTCTGAAGTTGCTCCAGGTAATGTAACCCATGGTAAAGAAGTCCAAACAATCAAGTTGAATGGTTGATTCTCTTTAATAAAGATTTTAATACAAAAAAGGCGATCCGCTTGCGATCGTCTTTTTTTATATTTATTTCTTTGCTCTGAAGAAAATTACTTCACGGGCTGCAGTGATTGGGCCTGAAGATTGGTAAATTGTCAGGCGAATTGCTTTTGCACGGACATCACGTAAGCCGACTACCTTATTTTTACTGTCAGCTTTCCAATTAAGATGATTGGCGTAAGTCGTGTAGTTAATGCCATCAAGCGAAACACTAATTGTAATATCAACAGGGTCGCCTTGATGATCAATGTTACGCGGAACAAAAGCCATCCGGCTTAATTTCTCAACTTGCTTAAAGCTAAAGATTAATTCCAATGGCTTGTCTGGCGTGATAGGTGTGTCTGTTTGCCATTCACTAGCGAGTTTTAAATCTGTTAAATAAGTTAAGGGATGCTGGGGACTGCTTGAATAATTGCTGGTAACTTGAATGTCATTAATAGCATAATCAATTGCTGCGTGCTTAGTAATAACTCCGAATAAGTCAGACCATTCAGAAACCTTATTGCCTGCGGCGTAACGCATTCGGATAATATAGCGGGTATTAGGAGCTAATTCATGGAAGGTAAAGCAATTGCCGCTAATACCTTCATAGAGAATACCGTTAATTTCAACTTGAATATTACCTTTTTTGGGCCAAGCAAGTGCAAAAGAATGGGCTGAAATTTGATTTGGATCAACTGCTGGCAATTTTGGTGATGGCAAAAGGCCGTCAGTAATCGCATGTACTAAAACATTTTCACCATATGTGTAGTTGTGAATGATGACTTCGATTTTGCTATTGGTAATGTCGCGACTAGCAAGCTTGATTTGTAAAGCTATTTGGTCAGGATCATGATAATAGTTAAATTCAGGGACAGCTGTGTAGCTAGTATTAAAGAAGATCCCTTCACGAGCGTGATCAAAAGCATCGATTGTACCATATTCTTGCATAGAAATTACTTGGTCGTTGATTTTAACTGTTATTTGGTCAGGATAAGTATCACAAAGAATCGCTAATTTTGTTGGTTGTTCAACTTCTAAATCAGCATAGTTGCCTTTAACGGGAGCAAGCGTAATGGTTAATTTGTCAGCACTTTTAATACAATTAATCTGACTTTCGCAATGATGGTGGTTAAAGTCAGTCAAATCGTCATCATCATAAATTATATTGCTACTCTGACCTTGTGGAAACAAGACATAATCCCGTTTCCCTAAATCAAAACTACTGCCGCCGCGAACGAATACGGGTAGGTGCCAGGTAGGGTAAGAAAGGTTGTTGTAAACGCGGCCACCGGCATATTTTTTTCCAGTAAATAAATCAATCCACATTGTGCGGCTGTCAGGCAAGTAGAGGTTATCTTTGCGGGCATTGCCGTTTTCATCTTCGCGTCCATTAGTAATTGGTGCAATCAACAGATTATCACCAAGCATAAATTCATTGCCAAATTGTTCGGTATAATTAGTACGCTCATCAGGAAAGGCGATAAATAGGGGCTGTACAATTGGCACACCAGACTGTGCTTGATAATTTAGGGTATACAGGTAATTCTGAAATTGTGCGCGTAAGATTGTATATGCACGGCTGATTTCTGTAATCTTTTTGTTATAAGCAAACGGTGTTTTGCTGTATTCACCTTGATCATCAAAGCTGAATAAAAGTGGCGTGAAACTTTTCCATTCAAAATCGCGAACACTAATTTGGGCGTTGCCACCACCTTGAGTGCCGTCAACTGCAGCACCGACAAGCGGTTGCCCAGATAAGTTAGAACCGATGAAGCCAGCAACTTGGGTGGCAATATTTTCCCAATTACCGCCAATATCGCCAAATGTTAGAGCAGCATTTTTTTGCATACCGGCATAACCGTTAGTTTGTAAGATTAGCGGTCGTTTACGCTGTAAACTAGTGCTAAGTTGCTCTTCATCTGCAGACAGTGCAGAATTATCAGTTAAGGTAAAAGCAGTTTGTGTAGGGAGGTTAAAGTTTGAGTTGCCTGATTGATGCCAGAATCCGGGATAAACATCTTGACTTAAGGCATAGTCATTAAAGCAGGCAAGAGCCTTATTGTCATTAGCTTTAATTCGATAGTTCGGGACAAACCAACTAAGCGAAAAGTGTAGTGCTTTGTAACGATCAATCATTGCACGTGCCGAAAAGAGATAGTCTTCTTCACCATTAAGTGATGACTTCCCCGAAGCATTAGCAGCATCTGTTGTGCGCACATAATAGCTATTACCAATTTTACTGGCATTACGTACTTTAGCCTCACTAGGCTGCCATAAGGTTGAACAAAAGTTACCAATGTGACCTAACCCTAGAGTATATTTAGGTAACATCATTGGTTTACCTGTCAGAGTATAGTACTTGGCTAGGATAGCTTGAGGCGTATTACCAAGCAGATAAAAACTATCAAAAACTTTTGTTTGGTGTGCAATAATAGTTGTGGCGGGGTCACAACTGCCAAAATCATAATTGCCGACAGTATTGGTATTGCGTAATTCGCCATAACCAGCATTTGACCAGAAAAACGGCACTTGAGTAATAACGCCATCTTTACCCGTAATATGGTCGTACTTAATAGTAAGTTTTCGCCCTTTATGGCTAAAGTGACCGTTTTGTAAGCCGCCGCCAAAGTAAAATTCGTTTTTACCTTGTTTTAAGAATTCTCGTGTAAAATTGTCACCTAATTCAAGTGGCTTAACTTGTGTCATTCGGGTGTGATGCAGAGTTTCGTCAAAAATGCTCATGGTAGCAGGTTTTTGCCCAAAAATTATTTGATAATTGCCTGCCTGAATAATTAATGAATCACTTGTAGCCCGTACTTGTGAATGTTCAAAAGCTGTGCTATGGACATTAAGTTGAAGTGATAATGGCGAGTGATCAGTGAAATTTTGCTCGGGATCAAGGACGAAGCGAAAAATACCGTCAGCCAAAATATAGAACCGAGCAACTTCGCCAGTTGCATAGTGCAGTTCATAATAATTTTTACAGCGGTTGGCGCCGGTTAATGACCCTAATTGATGGTTGTTTATTTGCGTATCTTGTGTCATAATTCTTGCTTCCTAATTTATTTTCCTACTACATATTATAACTAAAAAATGAAAATTTTCTGTAGTATTTGTGATTAAACTGGTTAAGACCAATTTATTGGGTTAAAATGAAATTATTAACAATAGAGTAAGCCTTTATAAAGAGAGGGGAAATTATGACTTATTATATTCATGCAGATAAATTCTTCCTTGAAAATACAACAGAGGATGGCGGTTATCTTGAGGTTCAGGATAATGGTAAATTTGGCTTTTATTATTCAGAAAAAGAAAAGCCAACTGGAAAAATCATTGATTATCCTGGTAAGTGGATTGCACCGGGACTAGTTGATACGCACGTTCATGGTTCGTTAAATGAAGACGTGATGAAGAGTGATTGGAAGGGAATTAACCATCTATCCGAAGGCTTTTTACAATCAGGCGTGACGAGCTGGTTGCCAACCACTTATACGGCCGGTGCTGATACATTAACTAGAATTTGTAAGATGTTTGGTAAGCATAAGGGTGAAGAAACAGGTGCCAAAATTCAAGGGTTACACTTTGAAGGCCCATATTTTACAGCTGAACATGCTGGTGCTGAAAATCCCAAATATTTGTTGGATCCTGATTTGCAACAATTTAATGCATGGCGGGCTGAATCTAAGAATTTGCTTAATAAAATTTCACTGGCACCAGAACGTAAAGGAAGCCGTGAATTTATTCGGCAAGTTGTTCAAGAAGGTGTTGTTGTTTCATTAGGACATTCAAGTGCTGATTTTAGCCAAGCAGCTGCTGGAATCGAAGCAGGTGCGACGATGTTTACCCATACTTTTAACGGGATGCCAGACCCTTCGCACCACGCACCAACAATTTCGAATGCAGCTATGGCTCTGCACAATGTAACTGATGAGTTGATCTGTGATGGTCACCACGTTAAAAAAGAAATGGTTCGGGCATTAATTCAATTAAAGGGGCCAGGACATATTGCACTGATTACTGACTGTATGGAAGCTGGAATGATGCCTGATGGTGACTACATGTTGGGTGAATTACCGGTTTACGTTAAAGAAGGAATGGCTCGTTTAAAAACCAATCATAACTTAGCTGGTAGTATTTTGCAGCTTAAGACAGCAGTTAAGAATTTGGTCGACTGGAATATTGCAACGCCGCAGGAAGCAATTATGATGGCGTCTTATGTGCCGGCTAAAAGTGCAAAAATCCTAGCTAACTGTGGCTCAATTGCACCAGATAAGGCTGCTGATTTTATAGTTCTTAACCCAGATATGACTTTGAGTGAAACCTATTTAAATGGTGTATCACGTTATCAAGCTTAATTAATCCTCGGTAACTAGGGACCTTGCTACTTAAATGTTTTAAAGCAAGATACCAACTTATTTGGATCAGATTATTAATATTAAATAAAAAAGGTTCTCTTGCGAGAACCTTTTTTATTGCTAATTGTTAATAAACAGCACCATTATAGAAGTTAAATTGTGGCTTATTAAAATCAAAATCTTTTAATTCACTAATCTTAATCGCACTATCGCAAACGCCCCAACTCATTAAGTTAATGGCTTTGCCATAGTCCTCATCGGGAATAACTAACAGAATATATTTACCCTGACTTAAAGCGTAACCGAGTTCCATTCCTAAGCCAACGTCTTCTTCTTCGGGTAGGTAAACACCAATCATGATGTCACTGGACTTGATGCCGATTAAATCACCATGGTAGGTAGCAGTTGCCCATTCACGATCATGTAAATATTCAGGGTGTTCTTCAACATTA
Source organism: Lactobacillus sp. ESL0785 (assembly GCF_029395455.1). Lineage (NCBI taxonomy): Bacteria > Bacillati > Bacillota > Bacilli > Lactobacillales > Lactobacillaceae > Lactobacillus > Lactobacillus sp. ESL0785. The sequence continues at coordinate 1,587,453 of NZ_CP113916.1, read as the reverse complement.
ATTCCTTTATATTGGTGGTCTAATGGAATGTAACTATTTTCTAGGTCAATGGTTGGATTTGCAGTCAAAGCTTTCATAGCAGCTTGATAAGCATTGTTTTGCTTTTCGTTAAACCAGCCGGCACCAAAGTAAACGGTTTTTGTCTTTGTCATAAACGGTCTCCTTAACTAATTATTTTAGGTAAATATTACGCAACTTACTGATTTCGGAATCAGTTAATTTCATAATATCACGTAAATAGTTGTTAACGCTACCGTAATTTTTGTTAATTGTTTCTAAAACGTGTTCAATGTATTCAACATGAACTGTTTGGAAGTCCTTTAAGACGTTGACAGTTGCATCATCAGCCCCTTCGGCCTTGGCCTTAATTAAGAAACCTTTAACAAAATCAGCAGTTGCAACATTAGTTAAAAGGTAGTCTTGCTTAATTGTTTCAAGTGGCACACCTAAAGCTGTCAAGATTAATAAGGCACCGACTCCAGTTCTGTCCTTACCAGCAGTACAATGGAAAATTAAACTCTGACCATCTTGATCATTAGCTAGCAAAAGATCGAAAAAGTGCTGGTAAGCTTTTTGAGCTGGCTTACTTGTAATCATGTCGTCATAGGCAATCAACATATGCTCAAAACCGGCATTTTTGTTTTTAGGTCCTTCTGCGATAATCTGTTCAATACTTTTAGAAGAATTGGTTAAGTCCTCACTGAAAACAGGGTCAAAATCATATTTTGCACCTGCAGGAATATGATCAGGTTGGTGTTCAGCTTCTTCTTTACTCCGAAAGTCTACAATGTATTTAACACCATAGTCTTGTAAGAATTTAAGGTCTGCGTCATCTAAAGTACCCAAGTTAGCAGTCCGTAGTAATTTGTGCATCTTAACGGTCTTACCGTCGCTGGTCTTATAACCACCTAATTCCCGAAAGTTACGGCCGCTGTTAATTCCGATTAATTGATTAATTAATTTTTCCGTCATAATTGCTTATCTTCCACCTTTATCGTTGACATCTAGTATCTATTTTAGCAATAAACTAATGGATAAACAATTATAAAAAAAGTAACTGCTACCAAAATTATGTTAAAATAAAAGGTAATCAAGCAGTATATTTCTAGAGGGTGAGAACATGAGTACGAGTAAAGACAACATTTTAGTTCCAGTTGATGGTTCCGAGTCAGCTGAGAGATCTTTTGATAAAGCAGTCAAAATTGCAATGACGGAAAATGCTCATATTGATATTTTGAACGTGATTGATACTAGACAATTCCTAGGGGAAATGCAGGATACCTTGATTTCAGGTGATACGATTTATCAAATGACGCAAGATACAAGTAAGTATATGAAAGACTTGAAACAATGGGCACACGATAACTTTGACTTTGATGATATTGATTATCACATTCGTTATGGTAGTCCTAAGGCTGTAATTTCCTATGACTTTATCAAAGATCACCATAATAATTTAATTATTATGGGTGCAACTGGGTTAAATGCTGTAGAAAGAATGTTAATGGGATCAGTTACTGAGTATGTTGATCAACATGCATTGGCTGATGTTTTAATTGTTAGAACTGATGTTGACAATAATCCAATTCGGCAGAAATAAAATTAAAGCTTAACTAATTATTGGTTAAGCTTTTATTTTTGTGATAATTTTGATATTATTACCGTGAATTAGTTCTGAAGTGGAAGAAGGGAATACATGATGCAGACCAATTTGAAAAAAATGCGAATTGATTATTGGACTGTTCAAGGGTTGTTTCTTTTTGATAAGAGCTTTATTCATTTAAATAGTATTTTAGTTACTGACTTAACGTAAGTCATATTTATGATTTGCGTTAAGTCTTTTTTGTTTACGGTATTTAGGAGATAATCATGAAAAAAATCCAAAAAATATTACTTGGTGCAGTAACTATCTTAGGTGCAGTTGCATTGACAGCATGTTCTAATCAAAAAACAGCTAAAAATAATTCCACTACGCCTAAGTCACTTAACGTCCAATTTGTTCCTAGCGATGCGTCCGGCCGCTTAGATGGTGGTGGTAAACCATTAGAGAAGATGCTTTCAAAGCGGTTAGGAATTCCGGTGCATGTTACTACTTCAACTGATAATAATGCCGAGATTGAAGCAATGAAGTCGAAGAAAATAGATGTTGGTTTCTTAGCTGCTGATGCCTACGTTCAGGCGCATAAGCAACATGCTGCTGATGTTTTATTGCAATCAGAACGTTACGGTATTAAGCAACCCGGTGGTACTTGGACTAAAAAGCTAGTTCATACTCTGCGTGCTGAAATTGTTGTTAAGAAAAACTCCAAGATTAAGAGTTGGAAGGATTTAAAAGGTAAATCAATTTCCATTCAAAGTCCGACGTCAACTACGGGCTATATTTTCCCCGTTGCTGAACTTAAGGAAAAAGGCTTAGATGTTACTAGAAAATGTAAGTTAGTAACAGTTAATGGTCATGATACGGCAGTTTTAAACGTGCTGAGCGGTGACACTGATGCCGCATTTGTCTTTGAAGATGCGCGTAACAAAGTTTTGCATGATGAGCCAAATATTAAGCAAAAGGTTGTGCCAATTTACTTTACAACGCCGATTCCTAATGACACAATTTCGGTTTCACCAAGTATGCCAAAGGCTTTTCGCAAGAAGTTAGCTAATGCCTTCATTGATATTAGTAAGACCAAGGATGGGCAAAAGCTGATTCAAAAGATGTATGATCAATACGGTTATCGTAAAGCTACAGACAGTGACTACAATATCGTTCGTAAATACGAAAAAATTGCGCAATCGTTGAAAAAATAATTTTTTTGCAAAATTGTAACTAAAAAGATAACGGTAATTGTATCTTTATATAGTAAATGATATAAAGTTAGCGATTTTTAATTGTGTTTTCATAAAATCATTAGTAAGATTTCCTTGTCGTAGCGGCTTTTTCTATGCTATGCTTCTTATATAACGAATATTAATGTATTAGCGGGAAGGTCGAGGGCAGTGAATAGAAGAATCATTCTAATGAATTTTTTCATCTGTTTGCTTAATTCTGCGTGCAGGATGGTAATCGTTTACTTTTATTTAGGAATATTAACAAGGGCATGATGTGTTAGGCCACATTGTGCTCTTTTGTATTCCGTTAGTTTTTAAATATTGGAGGGCAAGATGAAAAAAATAAGACGAGTATTGTTAGGGCTTGCTGTAATGATGTTGGCAGTAGTGACAGCAGCCTGTTCAAATAAAAGCACAGGTGCAAATAGCAAGGATTACACGCCGAAGTCACTAACTGTTGAGTTTGTACCAAGTATTGCAGCGAATAAGTTGGAAGGTCGGGCCAAACCGCTAGAAAAAATGCTGTCAGATAAGTTAGGCATTCCCGTTCATGTTATGGTTTCAACCAGTGATAATGCTTTAATGGAAGCAATGAAATCGCGCAAAGTTGATGTTGGCTTTTTACCGCCAGATGGTTATGTTGTTGCTCATAGACAGGGAGCAGCCGATGTTTTACTGCAATCGGAGCGGTATGACATTAAGCAACCTGGTGGTCGGTGGACTAAGAAGCTGACCAAGTCATTTAGGGCAGAAATTGTGGTCCGTAAAAATTCTAAAATTAAAAGTTGGAAAGATTTGAAAGGTAAATCAATTTCTATTCAGTCACCAACCTCGACATCTGGCTATATTTATCAAATTGCCGAGTTAAAGAAAAAGGGCTTAAATGTGCCAAAAAGTTGTAAGTTGGTAACTGTTACGGGCCATGATCAAGCTGTACTGAATGTCTTAAATGGCGATACTGATGCTGCATTTGTCTTTGAAGATGCACGTAACAAGGTTCTGAAAGATTATCCGAAGATTATGAGTCAAGTAGTGCCAATTTACTTTACTAAGGCACGGATTCCTAATGATACAGTCTCAGTGGTACCAAATATGTCCCCAAAATTTCAGAAGAAGTTGGCTAACGCATTTATTGCTATTTCTAAATCAAAGAAGGGTCATCAGCTAATTGAAAAAGTTTATGCACATGAAGGTTATGTGCCAGCTAAGGACAGCGACTTTGATACAGTGCGGAAGTACGAAAAAATTGTCAAAAATATTCAAAATTAGGCAGTAACAGACAACTATTTTAATTGTACCGGACCAATTGACTTTTTTTGGCCAAAAGAATGCTTTTCAGGATAATTCCCTTTTCTAACTGTCAAATTTCTGTTATTATTTGATAGAATAAGTTCATTACAGCTGAAAGGAGAGTGAAAAGTCATGCAAGAATGTGAAGGGCGCGTAGCGTTCATTGGTATTTTTGCAATTGAGACTTTTTGCTTTCGTAGAAATGGTCGTATTGTTCGTTATTTAATTAGAAATATTGCTAAAAGACTTAATATAATTCACGTTGGTGTTTTTACATTAAGTCTTTTTTGATGTCTAGGAGGGCATAATGAATAAATTTAAAAAAGTTCTGGCAGGTTTTGCTGTCTTTTTAGTAGCTATGATGGCAACAGCTTGCTCAAGTAAGAGTAAGAGCGGACAAGACGCCGCACCTAAATCTTTAAACGTTCAATTTGTTCCTAGCCAAGCTGCAACTAAATTGCAAGCACGGGCTAAACCACTTGAGAAGATGCTTTCCGACAGGTTAGGTATTCCGGTTCATGTATCAATGTCAACTGACTATAACACGGTGGTTGAGGCGATGAAGTCTAAGAAAGTTAATGTTGGCTTTTTGCCACCTGATGGCTATGTTTTAGCTCATAAGCAAGGTGCAGCCGATGTATTATTACAAGCTGAAAGATATGGCGTTAAGCAGCCAGATGGTCGGCAAACTAAGAACTTGGTTAATTTTTACCGGTCTGAAATTTTAGTTAAAAAGAATTCTAAGATTAAGAGTTGGAAAGACTTGAAAGGTAAGTCAATTTCCATTCAAAGTCCAACTTCATCAGCAGGATATGTATTCCCAATTGCTGAATTAAAGGAAAAAGGCTTAGATGTCCCTAAGAGTTGTAAGTTAGTAACTGTAACTGGTCAAGACCAAGCAGTTCTTAACGTCTTAAATGGTGACACTGATGCTGCCTTTGTCTTTGAAGATGCACGAACAATCGTTCAAAAAGACAACCCGAAGATTATGAGTCAAGTAGTGCCAATTTACTTCACAAAGGCTATTCCTAACGACACAATTTCAGTTGTTCCAAGTATGTCAAAGGCATTCCGTAAGAAGCTAGCTCATGCCTTCATTTCTATTGGTAAATCGAAAAAGGGTAAGAAAATTATTGAAAGTATCTACACTCACGAAGGTTATGTTCCTGCCAAAGACAGTGATTTTAACGTTGTCCGTAAATACGATAAAATTATTGAATCAACCAAAAAATAAGTAGGTAAAGGGAGTATATAATGGCAGATTCTTCAGTTAAGCCAGTTATTGAATTAAAAAACGTTAAAAAAGTTTATGGCAAAGACGTTGTGGGTCTAAAAGATGTTAATTTAACAATTAATAAGGGCGAATTTGTCGTTATTGTTGGTCTATCCGGTGCAGGTAAGTCGACTCTTCTGCGGTCAATTAATCGTTTAATTGATATTACAGCGGGTGATATTTTAATTAATGGTGAGTCAATTACCAAAGCTAAAGGTAAAAAATTGCGGATTTTGCGGCGCAATATTGGGATGATTTTCCAGAGTTTTAACCTTGTTAAACGCTCTAGTGTATTGCGTAATGTTTTAACCGGACGTGTGGGCTATTATTCGACGTGGAAGAGTACATTTAATTTATTTACTAAGGAAGATAAGCAACGGGCTTATGAGGCACTGCAACAGGTTGATTTAGCTGATAAAGTTTATTCACGCGCTGATGAATTATCAGGTGGTCAACAACAACGGGTAGCGATTGCTCGGGTATTAACTCAAAACCCAGATATTATTTTGGCAGATGAGCCAACAGCATCGCTTGATCCCCAGACTTCACGGCGGGTAATGCAAGATTTGAAGATGTTAAATGAAAAGCATGGTATGACAGTTGTCATTAACTTGCATAGTGTCGAACTGGCACAAGAATTTGGTAAGCGAGTGATTGGTGTACGCGCTGGTGAAATTATTTATGATGGTAAGATGAGTGATACACCTGAGTCGACCTTTGCCAAGATTTACAATGGTGGTGAGCAAGATGACTAATGCGGATAAAGATGCATTGCTGACGCTACCCAAAAAGAAATTTAAATTTTGGAATTTGATTTGGATAATTGTTTTTATTGCGGGATTATTTATTTCAACCAATGTAACAAATACAAATTTAGGTGCATTATTTGCGAATTTTAATCAGTTTACTGATATTTTTGTGCAGATGCTGCATCCAGATTGGACATACTTAGGAGCGGTTATTCCGCTGCTTCTCGAGACAATTAAGATGGCAGTTTTGGGTACCGTAATTGGTTCAGTTCTCGCTTTTATTTATTCGTTGTTCATTGCCCGTAATATTGTTAAAAATAAGGCAGTTACTGGAATTTTGCGGATAATTATGAATATTATCAGAACAGTACCAGATCTGCTCTTAGGTGCAATTTTTGTTGCCATTGTGGGTATTGGCCCAATTGCCGGTATTTTGGCATTAGCTATTTGCACTTTTGGGATTGTAGTTAAGCTCTTCTATGAAGCGATTGAAACAATTGATCCGGGTCCAATTGAAGCACTGACAGCCGTTGGTGCCAATAAACTGCAGATCATTGTTTTTGCTGTTTTACCACAAGTCATTACTTACTTTATTTCTTATTGTTTGTATGCCTTTGAAATTAACGTCCGGGCTTCGACCGTATTAGGATATATCGGTGCCGGTGGTATCGGTCTTTACCTGCAGCAGACCCTGCAAGTATTTGATTATGCTAAAACGGGAACGATTATCCTCGTTATTATTGTGGTCGTAGTCTTAATCGACTATGTTTCGTCTAAATCACGGGAGGCGTTGATGAAATAATGGATACTAATATGAAAAAATTACCTCCTCGCCAAGTTGATGTCCCGAAACGGATATTGCACTGGGGTTTAGCACTGATTACAATTGTTCTTATCGTTTGGTCATGCACGGGAATGAATTTTGGCGGGATTAAAGCAACTGCCGGACAGATTGCCGGTGCAATTTTTAGCGGTATTTTCCATCCTGATTGGTCATATGTTTATAATGGCACCGGTGAAGATTTAGTATCACAATTATGGCAAACTGTATGTATTGCCTTCTTAGGTACATTCATCTCGGCAATTATTTCACTACCATTTGCCTTTTGGGCAGCTCATACTAAGCACAAGAAGTGGTACGTTTCACGGACTGGTAAGATTGTTTTAGCAATTATTCGGTCTTTCCCTGAAATTGTCTTGGCTTTGATGTTTATTAAGGCAGTTGGTCCGGGTTCAGCAGCCGGTGTTTTGGCATTAGGGTTTCACTCAGTTGGGATGTTAGCAAAATTGTTCTCGGAAGCAATTGAAAATTTGGATGATGGTCCTAATGAAGCAGTAACAGCAGTTGGTGGTTCAAAGATCAATATTACGATGTTTGCGACTCTGCCTAATTTGATGCCAGCTTTAATTTCTAATACCTTGTATCGGTTTGATGTTTCAATTCGGTCGGCTTCAATCTTAGGTTTGGTTGGTGCTGGTGGTATCGGCTATCCGTTAATTATTGCTTTGCAATATCGGCAATGGGACCGTGTTGGGATTATCTTACTAGGAATTATTATCATGGTAATTGTGATTGATTGGATTTCTGGAATGATTCGGAAGAAGCTAGTTTAAGTAAAAAAATAGGGAAGATTGCGTTAGTGCAGTCTTCCTTATTTTTTAGCCGTGATATTTAAAAGGGCAGCTTTCTAAGTGATCATTAATTAGACCAATTGCCTGTAAGTAAGAATAAATAACTACTGGTCCAACAAAGGAAAAGCCGTCTTTTTTCATTTGCTTAGCTAATGTTTTGGCAATGTCGTTGGTGGTTGGAATGTTAGCCATGATTTCTGGATGATGAATAATTGGTGTTTTAATGAAGGCTTGCAAATAACGTTTAAAACTACCATATTTTGCTTCAATTATTAAGATGGCCTTGGCATTCTTTATGGCTGCGGTAATTTTCATTTTATTGCGGATAATGGAACTATCACGCATTAAAGTTTCAAGATCGGTTGCAGTCATTTGAGCAACTTCTTCAGGAATAAAGTTTTTAAAGGCGCGACGAAAATTTTCGCGTTTATGCAGAACGACCGACCAATTAAGACCTGATTGAAATAATTCCAAAGTTAACATTTCATATAAGTATTGTTCATCGATATTTAACTTACCCCATTCATGGTCGTGATATTCTTGCATTAATTGGTCTTGACTAGTGCTCCAAGGGCAGCGCATTAAATCTGTCATTTGTTTAACCTTCCTTGATAATTATTTTACTTGCCTAATATTAAGTACGCAAAAAATAATGATATTTTTATAATATTTAGAAAGAGAGTTAGAAAATGCCATTTCTATCAGACGCTTATTCAGGATGTTTTATTAGTTTAGTACTTCCAAGAATAGTTTTATTTAAAAATCTAAAAATCTTATCAAGATAAAGTGTTTTTGATGATTAGGTTTAACAAGCTAATTATTAGAGGGACTGTTATGTTTTCAAAATTCAATTTAATTTTAACTTGTCATTTTAGGTTAAAAAGTAACAAAATAACTTCCTTAACCGTTACTTTTGGTATAATATGAGTTGAACTTTAGGAGGATACCCATGAATAAGTTAGAGACAATGAACTTGGCCGATAACTTGGCCTCAAACCAAGAAAAAATTTTAAATAAGGAAGAAGACTTCGACGCAGAAGCTGTTTATCAGGCAATTGATAGTCTTCATGTACTAAATAAGCCAGTTAAAGATTACTTTGACATGACGCAAGAGCAGTATTATGAAACCGAAAGTGATCATAAGCTGACTTTGATTAAATTGTCGGAGAACTTAACGGACTTACATGATCGGATTTTAACTAATCATGTTGATGGTTTTGTTGATAAAGACGAAATCAATCTGACTTATAATCATGAAAATCCGTATGAAGATGATTTTTATAATAGCGGTGTTGATTTTCACGTTATTGTGTATAGTCTGAAAGTAATTAGTGCAGTTCAAGCGATTGCATTTAAAGACTTGCAGGAAGTGTTGTCAAAGGATGCTGTATTGTCAATTGGCTTAGCAGCACATGCTTTGACAGAGAACGCATAATTTTTGAGGCTGAACCGCATAGTTGGTTTGGCCTTTTTTTGAGCTTGAGGCAAAAAATGAATGTTTTTAAGCATGCAAAAGGATTAGTTGATCGGGTAATTGGTGTTAAAAAACGGTTTACTTTTAAAAATGAAAGTAACAGTTTTGATCCAATGCAAGAATATATGACGGTTGGTGAATATCGAGTTGATAGTAATCAGGGGACACCTGATGGGCAACCATATAATCTGACAGTATATAAAGATGAAAATGGGGTTCTGCACCAAGCACTTAGCCTAGAAAGTACAGAAAAATTAGCGCCAGAATATGTTCGAGAATTTAATTCTGATTTAGGTCGCTATCGTGCGTTTGTTAACCGCAAAAGTGGGCGGCGTTATGTTGTTGAACAATATTTGGATCACTTTGTTAAGCGGGTACGTGATCATGTCCGTAAAGGTAAAAATTCGGTTAATGTTAGTGTAATTACCGATACGCACTACAAAGATCGCAATAGTGCAGATTTTTATGGTTGGAATGGGTTAACACATGTCAATGAATTTTCTTATCTTGACGGCTCAGGACTACTTGACTTAAAAGTTCATTTGGGTGATTGGATTGATGGCTCTGATGCTGGCTTTTTGAGTGAAAGTGAATTAACTAAATTGCGTAATTCATTTAAGTCAAAGCAGGTGCCAACGATTATGATTAAAGGTAATCATGATGAAAATGACAAATTTGATGAGCATCATGATTTAAAGGCCTCATTTCCTGAAAATGAATTTGAGAGGATTATGTGGCCTAGCATGTATGCTCAGCCAAGGATGCATTATGTTTCACGTCAGCATGGGGTTTGTTATTATGATGTGGAGGATTTGCGTTTTATTGCAGTTAATACTTCAGATGTGCCTTATGTGTTAGACGCTCAAGGTCAAAAAAAGTATGATACTAAAATCACGTTAGCAATTAGAGAAGATCAGATTGAAGAAATTATTGAAATTTTAGAGCAATCAGCGAATAAGAAAATTATTTTAATGAGTCATGCCAATCCGATTAATCGTAAAGGGTCAAATGCTCTCAAGTATAATGGACGCTCATTGCACGAGTTATTGGTAGCTTTTAACCAATGTGAAAAGGGTCAAATGCATTCAAGTCGCGGTATTCCACCAGAATTCAGACTAGCAAATGATTTTGATTTTACTAAGGTTAAGAATGCGCGAATAATTGCTTATTTCTGTGGTCACCGGCACCGAGAAGACCAGTATCGAATTAATGGCATTCAATATATTTTGTTTAATTGCTCGGCTTTGATGGGACCTAATCATGTGCTGACAACTAAATACAATAAAAATTGGAACCGGAAGATTGATCACCATACAGAATTTGCTGGCTACATCGTTAATGTTGACTTACATTATCATATTATTCAGGTTTTTGGCTATGGTGCAGCTGCCAAAAGAAGAATCTTTTATATTTAGTTAAATTAGGCCGAGGGATTTGGTAATTGCCCGGCTTTTAGCATATAATGGAACAGTTAAAATAAAGAATTTAATAGACTAATAAACTAATTAAGGGAAGATAAATTATGTGCGGAATTGTCGCATTTTATGATCCAGAAGTAAATGATAAACAAAAAGCCATCGGGAAAATGATGGCGACGATTAAACACAGAGGTCCGGATTCTGACGGTGTTTATACTAATGATAAAGTTGCTCTAGGTTTTAGAAGATTGTCGATTATTGACTTACGTTGCGGCAGTCAGCCAATTTATAATGAGGACAATACACGAGCAATTATTTTTAACGGTGAAATTTATAATTTTCAACCATTGCGCGAAGAATTGCTAGCAGCTGGTCATACTTTTTCAACTAAAACAGATACGGAAGTATTGCTGCACGGGTTTGAAGAATGGGGCATGGATGGTCTTTTAAAACGAGTTCGTGGTATGTTCGCCTTTATTATTTGGGATGACAATACCCAGACAATGTATGGTGCACGCGATTTCTTTGGTATCAAACCCCTTTATTACAGTAATGAGAATGGTCACTTGTTGATGGGATCAGAATTGAAGAGCTTTTTTGCTTTTCCGGGTTTTAAACGTCGGCTAAATACGGAAGCAGTTAAACCTTATTTGATGAACCAATATAATGATTTAAATGAGACTTTCTTTAAGGGTGTTTATCGTTTTCCAGCTGGTCATTGGTTTGAATATAAAGCTGGCGAAATGAAGACTCATCAATATTGGGATGCTGAATACCAGGCTAACAATTTGAGTTTTGAAGAAACTGTCAATCGAATTGACGAAGATTTGAAGGAAACAGTCGATCTTTATCGGATCGCTGATGTACCTGTTGGTGCCTTCTTATCAGAAGGGGTTGATTCGAGTTACATAACTAGTATTTTAAATCCTGATGATGTCTTTTCAATTTCTTTTGATGATGCTACTTATGATGAAGCTTCTAAGGCTAAAGCTCTAGCTGATATTAAGGGCTGGAAATTCTTTTCCGATAAAGTAAAAGCTGATGAAGCGATGCACGACTTTGCGGAAATGCAGTACCATATGGATGAGCCGGATGCTAACCCGTCAATTATTCCACTGTGGTATTTGTGTAAAATGGCGCGTAAACATGTCACAGTTGTCTTATCAGGTGAGGGTGCTGATGAATTATTTGCTGGTTATGTCAATTACGGGATGCACACGCATAACAGTGTAATTAAAGTGTTCACATCAGGATTGACTAAATTACCGAAGAAGACCAAAGTAAAGCTGGCACATACCATTAAGAAGCTGCCACATTTTCCTGGCAAAGTGCATTTGTATACTAATTTGGCTGAGCCAAGTGAATTTTATGTGGGTCAATCTGTAATTTATGATATGGATTATCCGACGATTTTTACATCTCAAGATGCTAATAGTATTTTAAAGCCGTCTTACCGTAATAAGTTAACAGTGAATAGTATCTATCAATCAGATTTCAAGAAAGTTAAAGATCTTGATAATGTGCGGCAGATGCAGTACATTGATTTGCATCACTTTATGCTTAACGACATTGAACAAAAAGCTGATAAAATTTCGATGGCACACTCACTAGAATTACGTGTACCGTATCTTGACCGTAAAATTGCGGAACGGGCTAACTCCATTCCAACTGAGTATTTGGTTAATAAGCACGATACTAAGTATGCTTTGCGTAAGGCTGCAGAAAAAGTTTTACCAGATGAGTGGGCCAAACGACCAAAATTAGGTTTTCCAACGCCAATTAAGGAATGGCTGCAGGAACCACGCTTTGATAAGCAAGTTCGGGAAATGTTCAGCGAAGACTTTGTCAGTGATATTTTTGAGCAGGACAAAATCTTAAAATTGCTTGATGAAAACTACAAGGGTGATGGTTCACACCGTCGCCAAATTTGGACAATTTACACATTCCTTGTTTGGTATAAATTATTCTTTGTTGATTATGAAGGAACAGTTGCCAAGTACCAGCACGTGCAGCCAGAAGTAGCTAGCTTAATTGAACAAGGAAAGTTAGTTTAATAGGAGCAGTTTAAAATGAAACCAGATTTTACGCCAATTTTACTTGGTAGTGATATTAATGTTTACGGCATGGCACGATCGTTTAATGAGGCGTACGGAATTAAGGTTAAGGCATTAGCTGATAGCCAACTGGCCGCAACGCGTTATTCCAAAATAGTCGAAGTTGAGCTGCACCACGGCTTTAGTGAAGACCCAACTTTTATGACGGTAATGCGTGAGAAAATGCAGGTGTATCGCGATCATCAAGAGCCAGTAATTTTGATTGCTTGTGGTGATGGCTACGCTGAATTATTGTCTAAGCACAAGGATGAATTACAAGAAGTCTTTGTGGTACCGTATATTGACTATGATTTGTTGGAAAAACTGATCTCTAAGGAAGGCTTCTATCAAATTGCAGAAGAATATGGCTTACCATATCCTAAGACTAAGATTATTACCATGGCAGATTTTAAGGCTGCTGATTATCTTAACTTCCCGTTTAATTATCCTGTTGAATTAAAACCAGAAGATCCTGTTTCATGGCTTGATGTTCATTTTGAAGGTCGTAAAAAGGCCTTTACTATTCATGATGAGGCGGAATTAAAGGATATTGTTGGTAAAATTTATAATAATGGTTACAAGGCTGACCTGATTTTACAAGACTTTATCCCCGGGGATGACTCTAATATGCGGGTTTTGAATGCCTATGTTGACAAAGATCACCATATTAAAATGATGTGTATGGGTCACCCGTTATTGGAAGATCCGACGCCGCAATCAATTGGTAATTATATGGCGATTTTGCCGGAATATAATGAAAAATTATATGAGCAAGTTGAAGCTTTCTTAGAGAAATTAAATTATACAGGAATGGCTAACTTTGACATTAAGTACGATGAGCGTGATGGCCAGTATAAGTTCTTTGAAATTAACCTGCGTCAAGGACGGTCAAGTTTTTATGTTACTCTAAATGGCTACAATTTAGCTAAGTGGTACGTTGACGATTACGTATATGATAATCTGAAAGAAAAAGCAACCGTTTATGGTAACAAATTAAAGTCCAAGCATATTCTGTGGTTGGGTGTTCCCGTTAAGATTTTTAAGCAGTATGCTTATAATAATGAAGCCAAGCAAACTGCCGAAGAACTAATTCACGAGGGTCGCTATGGCACCACGGTCTTTTATGATAAGGATCGCAGTTTTAAGCGCTGGTTATTAATGAAGTATATGTTTCATAATTATTATGACCGCTACAAGAAGTTTTACCAAGTAAACAAGGGTCAATTCTTTGGTAAGAAGTCGGAAGAATAATATCATAATAATCTTTAAAAAGAACACCTCTAGCCCAAGGGGTGTTCTTTTTTAATACTTCTTGCTAAACTGGTAGTTAGGATATTAATAGAAAGGGCTGAATAGATGAAACTTACACATGGATCAAAGAATGAAACGGAAGTTAAATTACGCTGGCTGCTTTTAGGTGAATTGGCCACGTGGATTGGGTCAAGCTTTGTGTGGCCGTTAACTTCGGTGTATTTAAATAAACAACTACATATTAGCCTTTCGATGATTGGGGTAGTTCTGTTTTGCAACTGTGCAAGTAATGTGTTGGGCTCCTTAGTGGCAGGGCGTTTTTATGATCGCTATAATCCTTATCCTTTAATTGTGGCAGGATTGGGACTTGATGCCTTGGTTTTGTTCTTGATGGCCTTTTTTCATGGTTGGCCAGCCTATTGGTTGTGGCTAACACTAACTGGATTAATCAGTGGCTGGAATGGTACGATAATTAACTCAATTGCAACGAGTTTAAGGAAATATCCCGGTCGTTATGTCTTTAATCTGATTTATTTTGCCCAAAATGTAGGAACGGTTACGGGAACACTGTTAGTTGGTTACTTGTATGACTTTTCAATTGAGTTTCTCTTTATTCTTGCGGCAAGTTTGTTTGCAATTGCTGCAATCAACGCGGCAATTAATTATCGACCAATTATCAACTTTCACCAAAGAAGGCAGGCAGAAACAGTTGCAACTGGTGAAAGACCTAAAATGCAGCCAATGCCAAAGTATAATCTGTTGTTAACGATTGGTTTTTTAGTGTCATTGGCAGTAACGTGGTTAATGTATATGAATTGGGAATCTAACTTGTCCGTTTATATGGTTTCATTAGGGATACCATTTCATATGTATAGTTTACTCTGGACTTTGAATGGTGCTGTCATCGTAATTATTCAGGTTATTTTAGCGCGCTATCCGCATGTATTTAAAAATTTATTTCACCAGATAATTTTTGGGACATTGATGTTTGCTATTTCGTTTGTGACCCTAATTTTTGCACGGGATTTTGTTCATTTTGCCTTGTCGATGTTAATTTTAACTTTTGGTGAGGCGACTGCTTTTCCAGCTGTCCCCGCATATATTAATGAATTATCGCCATTGTCCAGTAAAGGCAAATATCAAGGTGAAATCAGTGTTGCTCGTGGAATTGGTCAGGCTTTTGGCCCATTATTTGGTGGGATGATGATTGATCGTGCGGGTTACATTCCGTTTTTCATTGTGGCTGCTGCAGGGATTTTCTTAATGATTATTTTACTGATTCCGCTTCATGCAAAGTTGAGTAAAAAGATTACAACTTATAAATAATATGAATGATTTTGTAAAAAATTTTTAACAGTTGAAATCTAATTAAAATGCTATTATTAATTTAGCTTAATTTTAATTAAATATTGGGAGGATTTCCTGAATGAAAAAACAAGTTATGGTTCGTGGTGGCAGTGGCAATGTCATCGAGCCTAAAGTCGGTACACGGCCGCAAGATAATATCTACTTGTCTGTTAATTCTGAATGGCTTGAGAAGACAGAAATACCGTCTGACCGTTCACGAATGGCATCATTTGATGGAATTGATGTTAATGTTGAGAAGCATTTAATGCAGGATTTTGCAGATTTTGCTTCAGGACAAAAGGCAATTCCTGATGTGCCTAACATGGATAAGGCGGTTGCTTTGTACCAATTGGCTAAGAACTTTACTAAACGTAACGAAGATGGTGCAGCTCCAATTCAATCTGATCTGAAGCTACTTGAAGGTATTAGAGACTTTTCTGATTATAATTTGAACGCACCAGATTTGGCTACTTTTGCTTCAATTCCGTTTAGTTTTAGTGTTGAGCCAGATATGAAAAATACTAAGATTAATGTTTTGTCTTTTGCCGGTCCAGGGACGTATTTGCCAGATACGACAACTTATGAAACTGCAGATGCACCAAAATTATTGGGAATTTTGCAACAGCAATCAGCGCAATTACTTAAAATGGCTGGTGTTGAAGCTGCGGCTGCAGATAAGTATGCTGCAGATGCGATTAAGTTCGATGCTAAGTTGGCTAAAGTTGTTAAATCGACTGAAGAATGGGCCGATTATCCAGCTTGCTATAATCCGATGAAGATTACTGACTTTGAAGCTAAATTTACTGACTTTAAGATTAAGTATTACCTAAAGGAAGTTATTGGCGAAGAACCAGATCGAATTATTGTTGAAGAACCACGGTATCTTGATCATATTAATGAGATTATTAATTCAGCTAATTTTGCTGAAATCAAGGGTTGGATGCTGGTTAACTTTATCAATGATGCTGCATCAGATTTGTCACAAGAATTTCGTGAAGCAGCATTTCCATTTAGTAAAGCTTTGTCTGGTCAGCCTAAATTGCCAAGTGGTGAAAAACAGGCTTATCACATTGCTAATAATGCATTTAGTGAAGTTGTTGGTGTTTACTATGGACAGACTTACTTTGGTGAAGATGCCAAAAAAGACGTCGAGGATATGATTAACCGCATGCTCGATGTTTATAAAGAACGATTGCAGATGAATAGCTGGTTATCAGAAGCCACTAAGAAGAAGGCAATTGTTAAGTTAGAGGCTTTGGAACTTAAAATTGGTTATCCAGATAAGATTGAAGAAATTTATAACAGATTTAAAGTCATCCCAGCTAGTCAGGGTGGCAGTCTTTATGCCAATGATCGTGCCTTTGCTATTGAGGAGCAAAAGTATAATATTGAACAATTGCATAAGAAAGTTGACCGGACGATTTGGGCAATGCCAGGTAATCTGGTTAATGCTTGCTACGATCCGCAAAGAAATGATTTAACTTTCCCAGCGGCAATTTTACAGTCACCATTCTATGATTTGAAGCAAGACAGAGCAAGTAATTTTGGCGGTATTGGTTCAGTTATTGCTCATGAAGTATCACATGCCTTCGATAATAATGGTGCTCAATTTGATGAATTTGGTAACATGACTAATTGGTGGACTAAAGAAGATTACGCTGAGTTCAAGAAACGAACACAAGCTGAGATTGACTTGTTTGATGGAATTGAATATGGTCCCGTTAAACTAAATGGTAAGCAAATCGTCTCAGAAAACATTGCCGATCAAGGTGGATTGACGGCCGCAGTTGAAGCTGCAAAGAATGAAAATGATGATTTAAAGAAATTATTTGAAAACTTTGCACGTATTTGGGCTAATAAACAATTGACAGAATCAATTAAAACCCAGACAGCTGTGGATGTGCACGCACCGGGTCCGGAGAGAGCCAATGTTCAAATCCAGTGCCAAGATGATTTTTATAAAGTTTTTGATGTAAAGTCGTCTGATGGTATGTGGCTTGATCCAGCTCAGCGCGTACACATTTGGTAATATTATTATATTTTTAGTTATTTTAGTTTTTAATTATATGAATTACAAAAAAAGCGCTGTTCCAAAAGGAACAGCGCTTTTTGTATAGCGTTAAATATTTTGAAATTCTTCGTTTTTGAGATGGGAATAATCGCGTGTGGCAACTCGCTTGATATGCAGGTTACGTTCAGGTTTACCTAAAATTAACGGTACCCGTTCAACAACTGTATCGGTATATTCCAAACCAAACCAAGTTGCTGGATTAGATGATAGGTTCTGTAACCAAACTCGAGCTTGAACAATCCATTTTTCAAAGCCCTTAAGCTTAGTCAGGGGACTAACGACGTCGTTAACGATAACAAAGGAGAAATCACCAACTTCACGTCCGGGCATTGTTGTATAGTCTTGCGGTTGAGCCTCAATTGTGCCATCTTTAATTAAATCATGAACGATTTGCCGTAAATAGACGTTAACACTAGTCTGCTTCTTAAAGCCTAAAAATAGTTGAACGTTAATAACATTCTTGGTGCCATAGGTGTTGACTGCATATTTGGCTGTAAATGGTTCGTTAGTGATATTGACAGAAACAAACCAGTAGGCATGAGCTCGTTTGGGCCGTTTATCCAAGATTGAATATAAAATTTCCCGTTTAATAAATTTATTGTATTTAACTTTGGCCATGTAAACTAAGTTAGTGGCGTAGACTGGAAAATCATCATCATGACTGAGGTCTGTCAGCATGTCGGTATATTCATCTAAACGGACATAGGTGTTAGCTCCTTCGTGCTTGTCCCGTACCTTGTTACCGAAATACCAGATAAACATGATTACACCGATAAAGCCGGCAATCAAGACTGTTACGTAACCACCATGCATGAACTTGGTCAAACTAGAAATTAAGAACATGCTTTCAATGAAGCCAAATACTAACAAGAACCCTAACCGGAGAAGTAAGGGACTATGTTTAGTTCCCAGATATTCAAACAACAATAATGTTGTCATTAACATCGTAACTGTGATTGATAGACCATAAGCGGCTTCCATATGTTCAGAAGTTTGGAAGAAAATTACAATCGTAATTGTGGCAACACAGATCATTTTATTCACTGATGGAATGTAAATCTGACCATGTTCAGTTGTCGGATAATCGATGTTCATTCGCGGCAAAAACTTTAACCCGCTGGCTTCAGAAACCAAGGTGAATGAACCGGTAATCAACGCTTGTGAGGCGATAATGGCAGCAATTGTTGCCAGAACAATTGCAAAGAGTCGTAAATTAGCTGGGACAGCTTCAAAGAATGGATTTAATTCTGTTCCGTGTGTTTGGTAATTTGGATTTTGTAAAATCCAGACACCTTGTCCTAGATAATTTAATGCCAGACAAATAAAGACATACGGCCAAGAACCGCGAATATTGCCTTGACCAACATGGCCAACATCTGAATAAAGAGCTTCGGCACCAGTAGTTGCCAGAAAGATTGAACCAAGGATAAAAATGCCAACTTTATTAGCTGGACTAAATAAAATTTTAATTGCCCAAAATGGATTCAAAGCTTCTAAAATCGACCAATCGTGTGTCATATTAAGAATGCCGATTGCACCCAAAAAGGTAAACCAGACAAACATAATGGGGCCGAAGGCTTTACCAATACTGCTAGTGCCAAGCATTTGAATCGAAAATAGCAATAGTAGAATAATGATGGTAATAATGATTACTATGTTTTGGTTAGGAACAGGAATACTGGAACCAAACTTCATGTTCTTCAAACCTTCAATTGAGGTTGTAACTGTCACTGCCGGTGTTAAAGTCCCATCGGCTAATAGTGCTGCACCACCAACTAGGGCAGGAATAACGAGCCATTTGGCGCGCTTGCGGACTAGCGCGTATAACGCAAAAATTCCACCTTCACCACGGTTAGTGGCATTAAGTGCAATCATAACGTACTTGACAGTAGTCAATAAAGTTACTGTCCAAAAAATTAATGAAATTGAACCTAAAATTAATTCGCGATTGACGCTGGCTAAACCACCATTTCCAGTTAAGATGGATTTCATTACGTAAAGAGGACTAGTTCCGATGTCACCGTAAACAATCCCAATTGTAATTAGCAATCCAGCAGCGGAAATACGCTTTTTCTTTTGATCCATAGTTATTATGTACTCCCATAGACTAAATAGTATTGTTTTTAAGTAAAAAAGAATGTCAAGTTGGCATTCTCTTTAAGTTTCTATTTTGTTCTTTTTTTAACTATAGTACAAGTAAATTATGATAAAGAATTGTCGATGTGATTACGCCGATCTTCATACCAATTTTCCCAATCCTTGTATGTCGTCATTTTGCTTGCTTCAATCTTATCTTGCTTAGTAATTTCATCAATTAAACTTTGAAAATTCTTAGCGTGATATTGCAAGGCATGTCTAATCAATTCTTTACGTGAAAAACTAATGTTGTCTAGGATGTAATGGTTGATATCAACCATGTTGGCATCATTATCGTACAAGTCCATAATTTCTAGATCACGTTGATTGAATTGAGAAATGTAAAAATCGGTGAATACCTGCAAGTAGTCAGGCTGCTCAGCAAATTCTTCTTGTGGCATTGTTGACCAATTGGCTTCAGGTATGACAACTTTAAGTTCATCATTTTCTTGTTCAGTATCTTTAGTGTTATTTTCTTCTTCAGTCAATGCGGACACTCCTTTAATAAAAATAGGACACGTGAAAGTCAATAGTCATTTTACCGAGTTTAGCTGGTAAAAGCAACTATTGCAGTAATTATTTAAGACCATCTTTACCCAAATACTGGTTGTTGTGTTGACCATATAATTTATTGTGGCTTTAGGTAATTTTGAATGTCTTTTTTTGTGATGTCGGTTGGATTGTTACGGCCAGACTTGCGATATAGATCAATTAAGTCTTGCGGACTCCATGAACTACTATCAAAACCTAAGCTGCTAACCTTTTTGCGTAATTCAGCAATTTGCTCGGCAGTAACAGTTTTACCATGAACTGTGTGGTCGCCCATCACGCCTTCGCCAACCTTGCCTGCATTGTGAGTATTTTCGTCCTTAGCTTTTTGGGCGGCGCTAGCTTTAGTGGCTTGAGCTGCAGTTGCAGCATCAGTTGTTTTTGCTAATTTTTGACAAGTTTTAATGCCTTTTTTGGCTTTAGTCTTGTATTTGGTGTAATACGTGCCGTTAATGTAAGGCAGGTCAAGAATTCTTTGGTATTGTGCAATAGCATCAGGGTATCTGCCGTTGTTTTTGACTTTTTGTGCCTGAGCAAAAAGCGGTTTAAGTTCATGATCATAGTTATCTTTAACATTGGCAATGGTGGTTTTTAGTTTGCGGCCTTGTTTAGCTAAGACAGAATAACCATTTTTTTCAGTAATGACAGATGTTGCTACGTTTAAAGCAGTAGAATATTTGCCGTCTTTAGTAGCACTGATTGCGGCTTGCATATTATCAGCTTGCTTTTTGTCAGCCTCAGCTTGCGCTGTCTTTTTAATTTCTAAAGCCTGATTAAAGTCGTGACTGGCACGAACGTAGTCTTTGTCAATTGCAGCATCTTGACCGTTATTCATTGCTTCAGTGTAGGCAGCATTAGCTTGATTATTACTGGACTTTTGCGTGGTATAGATGACACCGCCACCAAGAGCGACGAGTGCGATAGCCACAATTGTCCAAATTGTTGCTTTTTTCATAATAGGATTTTGTCCTCCTTATTAGTAGTTACTCTAATTATAATGGCTTAACCCTTATTTGACCACTTTTGGATGCGTTAATTAAAAAATGCCTCCCTAAATAATAGCTAGTTGGTAATTATTCAGTGTGTAAATTTTTTTGATAAAAATGTTACATTTTTCAGTTTCAATTCGTTAGTAATAGTGTAAGACATCTAGCGCGCAGGTCGATTACACAATAACGAAATTTGATTCACAACGGAAGGTAACATTATGAACTTAGAATTAGTAGATCAATCAATTGAATATGTCTTTTTGAATGAAAAATATGGCGCCACAGGTAGCAAGTCTCGCATCTTTCGCGGCGTTAAAAAGGACGCAACTACTGCAGGATTAGTTAACTTTGGTAAGGCACTTGCTGCTCTGCAGGGGGATGACTTGGACGATGCCACTTTAGTACAAAAGCAGCTCTTGCCAATGACTGATACGCAAAACTAATAACGACTTGATATTTATGATAATGGAGAAGAAATAATGGCTAAAACAACAAAAACATTACAATTAGTATTTTTAAATAGTGCAAACAAGCGCAGCAGCTTGTCACTGCCTGATGCAAAGGACAACTTAGATGCAGCTAGTGTTAAGTCGGCAATGGCGATGATTGCGGCATCTGATGTCTTCGTCAAGGAGGGAGTTGAGCTATATAAAGTTCCTCAATCTGCTTCATATATTGAACGGACAGTTACTAATTTGCTTGATGATTCTGAGAATACTGCAGCTAAGCCAACGCAACCTGCTAATCCTGCTCAAGTTGGGTAGATTAATTCGGGTAATTAAGCAGCTGTTTAAACGCAAATAATGGTAAGGGTATGCATTAATGGGATGCATACCCTTTTTTAATAACTTAACTGACATAATTCAAATAATCTTGTTATTATTTTGTAAAATAAGCTGGCAAAGATGACAATAAATTAAATTTTTTAATTAAAAAGATCCACTACTTTCTTGATATGTAAGGCTTTATCACATTTTTATAATTTTTACTTTTAAAAAGTTAGTGAAAGCGTTTATTACAAAAGTATGTAAAATAGCTTAACACCTTGCATTTTAGTCAAAAGGTTAGTACAATATGAAGCGTGGTAAGTAATAGCTATGCTTCAGGTTCGCAAACCTGTACGCATGCGCGTTCTTCAGTTGGAGCTGCTACCTCATAAGAGTTATAAACTTATGATTCCGACTCGAAGAGGGTTGTAACAATGTAGGCTCAATGCGACTGAACCTATAGTCTATTACGATTTTGTATGTACACAAGGAGGAAGACCACATGAAGAAAAATTATAGAATTGTTAGTGCTGCTGCAGCTGCTTTATTAGCTGTTGCTCCAGTTGCTGCAAGTGCTGTTGCAACTGTTTCAGCTGCTACAAACCAAGCACCATCTACCCCAACTAATGCACCTGCTAATGCAGGCATTCCAATTACTAACGGATCAGTTACTAATAATGGTAAGGCATCAGAAGTTACTGTTAAGGTTAACGTAACTAATGCAGCAGCTCTTAAAGATGGTGATGCAGCAGCAGCTGTTGTAGCTAGCTTGGAAACACAATTAGGTACAGGCGTTACTGGTGTTACTGCTAGTGTTACTGGTACTGTTAACCCTTCAACTAACCAAGTTGATATGGCTTATATCTACGAAAGTGATGATAAGGGTAACATTGCTGATGGCGCAAAGCCAGTTGCTAAACTTGAAGCTGGTAAGACTTATGTTGCTGTTGCTCAAAATGTCGTACTTAATGGCGTAGGAGCAACTACTAAGTACATCTTTAACGGTGATAAGGGTTCAGATGGTAATGGTGTTTATGGTCATGACTTGAAGGCTAAGAACATTGCCAGTGACCCATTTACTGTTCCAGATGCTTCAAAGCAAGGTAACCCTTACTTCTACGGCAATAATGAAAAGCAAGCTGTAACATCTGGTCAAGTTAGCTTGACTCAATCAGCTAACACAGTTGCTGACTTGGCTGCAAAGATCAATGCTGCATATGTTGCAAAGGTTGATGATTCAAGTACTAATGCTGCATCTGTTTCTATTAAAGGAATTGAAAATTCTATCAAGTCAGCATTGAAAGATGCTAATGTTAAGGTAGACGACAAGGGTAACTTTGTTGCTCCTGCTAATGACTTTGTTGTTAAGGTTAATGCAATTGCAACTAACGGTAAGACTGCTACTTTGCCAGTTACTGTTCACACCATTGCTTCATCAAACAAGGATTACCCACAAATTGGTTTAATCGGTGATAAAGACAAAGATGGTAACCAAATTTACAAGGCTGGCGATGATACTGTTGAAATCAGCTCAACTTATGACTTTAACTCAACTACTGGTGCTGGTTTTAACTACTTACCTGTAAACACACCATTAACTGACACAATTATTAAGAACATTCAAGCTGCTTTCACTACTAAGATTAATGATGGCACTAATGTTGCAATTGCAACTACAGTTGATACAAGTAAGGTTAACACCAAGGTTGCCGGCAAGTACCCAGTTGTTGTTAGTGCAACTAACCCAGCTGGTTTGACTTCAAAGATTACCTTCATGTTAGCTGTTGGTGCTAAGGATGCTAAGTACAGTACTGTTCAATACGAAACTGGTATGAGCATTCCTGTATACACAATCAACGGTAACACTGTAACTGCTGAAAATGGTGTATCTATTGCTGATGGTACTCAAGTTGCTTACTACGGCGCTCCTGTAACTATTGATGGTAAGAGCTACACTCGGATCAACAAGAAGGACGGTAACGAATTCATCGAAACCAAGTACATCGATGGTTCTTACAAGCCTCAAAACAAGGTTACTAAGACTGTTATGCACGCAGCTAAGGTTTACGACAAGACTGGTAAATCAGCTTCAGCTAATGTTGCTGCTTACACTGATGTAACTGTTTACGGTGACAAGATTAAACTTGACAACGGTAAAGAAGCTTACATGATCGGTGACAACAAGTATGTTCTTGTTGGTAACATCGATGGTACTAGCCGTACTTTGACTCACAACGCTTATGTTTACAAGACAAGCAAGAAGCGTGTTGGTCACACGAAGTACTTGAAGGGTCAAACTGTAACTACTTACGGTTCTTCATACACATTCAAGAATGGCCAAGCTTACTACAGAATTGGTAAGAAGCAATACATCAAGGTTGCTAACTTTTAGTTAATTCTGAATATTAAATAGAAAAAGCGAAGGAATTTTCCTCCGCTTTTTTTTGTGTTCTAAATTTTGACTTTGGTAAATGGTAATCTTGATATTTTGCTAGTGAGCATAATAAAAATTATAAAAAATCATTCACGTATAAGCAGCTTAAAAACACTATTTTATTTTGGAAAATAAATGTTTTTTAGTGGATAGACTTGATTAATTTAAATTAACAGGTATGATGTATATTTGTGTAGTAATATCATTGTTAATTCTATATGAATATATAAACTTAAGCTTTTAAAAAATTACAAAAAGTTCTATTCAGATCACTAAAGAACAGTAAGCTTCATAAAACTGCTGTAATCGATTGGTAAGTAAAGTTGCTGTTAGTGTTATCCTTTAATAAATGGGGCTGTAATGTTGATTAAACTTTGATAATTCAGCTTTAAGTGCATCTAATGCCTTGAATAGCTTAATGCTGCATAACTGCACCTGTTAGCAAAAGACTTTAAAGCGTTACTTTTTGTTGCAACAAAAAGTAACGCTTTAAATAACAAAAACTCTCTAATACTACTTGATTAATTTTTAATAAGCGGGTATTATTAAAGTAATATATAAGTTTAATTAGGAGGACTCTAAATTGGATTTTAATTCTAAGAAAAAGTTACAAAAAGATGTGTCTAAAGCATTAAAAAACGGTAAGCTTCATAAAGCTGCTCGTAACTTACTGGTAACTACAATCGCTGCTGGTAGTGCTTTGGGCGGCTTAGCATTTGTCTCAAATGTTAACCCAAGTGCTAATAATGTAGTAGTGGCTGCTAAGAAGGCTAAGAAAGCTGTTAAGAAGGCAGCTGAAGTTAAGAGATCATCATCAGTTTACAACAAGAAGGGTAAGAAGGTAGCTGGCCACTTTAAGACGGGTAAGACCATTAAAGTTTACGGTACTAAGACTATTAAGGGTAAGAAATATTACTCATTAGGTCATGGTAAGTACATCGCTGCCAAGAACGTAAAATTAGCTAAGACGGTTACTTTTAAGAAGACATCATATGTTTTCAATAGTAAAGGTAAGCGTGTAGGCGAGAAGACCTTTAATAAGAACAAGAAGATTAAGGTATATGGTACTAAGACCATTAAAGGTAAGAAGTACTACAGTATCGGTAATGGCAAGTATGTACTTGCTTCTAATACTACGAGTGGAGCAGTTTCAACACCAACCAGCAATGGTTCAGAAGGTTCAAACGGCTCAAACAGTTCGAACACATCAAACGGTTCAAATGGCTCAAACAGTTCAACTGGTACTAATACTCCAAGTGGCAATAACACTACTGGCGGCAATACTACTCCGGGTGGCTCAACTGGTCCAAGTACTCCATCTTCAAACGGTTCAAGCTCAGCTTCTACACCATCTAATGGCTCAACACCAGCTTCGAATGGTTCAAGCTCAGCTTCTACACCATCTAATGGCTCAACACCAGCTTCAAATGGTTCAAGTTCAGCTTCTACACCATCTAATGGCTCAACACCAGCTTCGAATGGTTCAAGCTCAGCTTCTACACCATCTAATGGCTCAACACCAGCTTCAAAAGAAGACGTAACAAAAGCAGCTACAGCTATTGCTAAGAATGAACAAATTTCAAAAGGTATGTCAACTATACGTGATGCAGTCAAAGATTTGTTGACTAATTCTGGCTTTACTGCATCAAGTGCTGCTACTGATGGTACAGTTGTAGATAATATTAATGATGCTGTAAACACAATTAGTTCATTACCTGATAACTGGACTACCGGCACTGAGATGATGACTAAGATTAAACCAGTTTATAAGAATGTGGCTCATATTGCCTCACTTCTTAAGGGAACCGGTGTTAAGACAGACATTCTTAACCTGCTGGAAGGCTTGAACGAATTAAATGAAGGGATAACTGCAGAAAAGGATCAATTTAATATAATTGATCAATACTTTGCAAATTACAAAGGTAATGATCCAACAACATTGGCTGCTCAGAAAGTATGGAATGCAGAAAAACCAGGTTTCACTCAAATTTATGAATCATCAGTAAGTTTAGAAGCAGATTTAGCTAAAGTTGATCCAAATAATTCAAATAATACTATTAAAGGTACACTTGCTACTAAGTTTGGTGACATAATTGACGCTGCTAAACATTTACAAGGTGATCCAGGTTCTGATTCAACTTATCTGAAAAGGATCTTAGGTGACCTTTATGATCTATCTGAATCCCTTAATAATCAAGACATCAAGGATGATATTGCAGGTATTTTAAAAGGTTCAGATAGCTTAGCTCAAAATGCTGATAGTACAAGTGCAGACCTTGAGACTTTATATCAGAAGTTAGGATCTCTTGCAGGTAATAGTGATCCTGCATTAGATGCATTGGGTAATATAGTTTCTGAGTCACATGATGATTTAACGGCTATTAATAATTCATTAGATCTAATGAAACTTAGTCTTAAGCAACACGGATTTACTGTTGATAAAATTAAGGATAACTTTGAAGACTTCTTAACGAATGTTAAAAATGCATCTAATCCAAATTTATATGAAGGAAATATTATTGATTGGGCTAATGAAGATAAAAATAAAGTAGCCATTAAGGCTATGTATAAGGACTTTATTACTGTAGCAAAGCCTCTTGCTAACACAGCTATTAAAGCAAATGTTAATACGTATATTAAAGACATTTTAGGAGATATGAAATCAATTAGCAATAAGGTTTCAGATAATGAACTTGGCAAAGTTGATGATGCTCTTAAGAATGGTACATTTAAATGGGCAAGCATTTTAGATTTTAAATAATTAATTATTGAAACTTGAAAATTAAGACGGTAGCGATATAGTTGTTACTGTCTTTTTTATATAATTAGATAGCAATCGCTATCTTAATGGTAGACTTATTAATGCATTAATATATCATTATGAGGTAGTACAAATGAATTATCGAAGTAAACAAAGATTGGCGCAGGACATCAGCAAATCTTTAAAAAAGGGGAGACTACATAAGACGGCCCGTAATTTGTTAGTAACAACTATTGCTGCTAGTGGTGCAATAACTGGGTTGCTAGCAACACCGTATACTAATTCGTCAACTAATGTGTTGGCCAAGGTTACCAAAAAGGCAATTAAGTTTGAGTATGGCTTAGTTAATAAAAAGGTGTCTGTTCGCAATAAAAAGGGTAAGAAGTTAGCTTCTAAGGCTATTAAAAAAGGCAAAAAAGTTAAATTATATGGTACTAAGATCATTAAGGGTAAGAAATATTATTCTATTGGTCATGGGCGGTATCTTGCTGCCAAGTATGTTACTAAAGCTAAAATAGGTACTATTAAGCAGTCAAGTAATATCTTTAATAGTAAAGCTGAACAAGTTGGTAAGACTGTTTTGCAAACAGGCAAGCAGGTCATAGTTTATGGCACTAAAACAATTAAAGGTAAGAAGTACTATAATCTAGGTAACGGCAAGTATGTTGATGCAGCAGATGTCACTTTACCTGGAGAATCAAATCAAGCGAATACAGATACTAATGGTGGTACAAATACTTCGACCACTTCAGGAACTAGTGGTTCAACAGGTTTCACTTCTAACAGTACTTCCACCACCTCAGGAACGAATAGCTCGACAGGTTCCACAGCTAACAGTACTCCCACCACTTCAGGAACTAGTGGTTCAACAGGTTCCACTTCTAACAGCAATTCGACTTCATCAGGAACGAATGGTTCTGCGGGTTCCACAGCTGACAACACTTCGAGCTCATCAGGAACGAATGGCTCTGCAGGTTCCATAGCTGATAACACTTCGACCTCTTCGGGAACTAATAATTCAAGCACGACAGTACCTAATAGCTCAAGTGGGACTTC
This sequence comes from Lactobacillus sp. ESL0785, assembly GCF_029395455.1. NCBI lineage: Bacteria > Bacillati > Bacillota > Bacilli > Lactobacillales > Lactobacillaceae > Lactobacillus > Lactobacillus sp. ESL0785. The sequence goes on along the minus strand of NZ_CP113916.1, from coordinate 1,559,343 downwards.
GGGTACTGAAGCTTCACATTCAGATGTTACTTCACGTGGTACTTTAGAGGTTAACCAAGGAGAAGATGTTGGATCAGCTGAAAAAGCAGTGACAGCTTTACCTGCTGGTGCAAGTGCAGCTTGGAAAGCACCAGTTGATACCAGTAAACCCGGAAGTCAATTGGCGATAGTAATCGTAACTTATCGTGATAAATCAACAAAAGAAATTCCAATTTTGGTAAACGTTAAGGCGCCAGCAGCTAAACCAACAGAAGCTAGTCAATCAAAAGTTGCGGCAAAAGGTAATATTGAAATAACTCAAGGTAATGATGTGGGTGCTGCAGCCAATGCAGTCACAGCTTTACCTACTGGTGCAAATGCGGCTTGGAAAGCGCCAGTTGATACGAGTAAAGTTGGCCCGCAACTGGCAACAGTAGTTGTGACTTTTAAGGATCATTCGATTAAGGAAATTACTGTTTTAGTAGATGTTAAGGCGCCAGCGGCTAAGCCAACAGAAGCTAGTCAATCAAAAGTTGCGGCAAAAGGCAATATTGAAATAACTCAAGGTAATGATGTGGGGGCTGCAGCCAATGCAATTACAACTTTACCTACTGGTGCAAGTGCAGCTTGGAAGAAGACTGTTGATACAAGTAAAATTGGGATACAAATTGCTTATGTTGTTGTAAGTTTTAAGGATCATTCGATTAAGGAAATCCCAATTGCAATTAATGTTAAGGCTAATGGAAAAACGGAAGCAGATATGAGTTCAGTTGCTGCTGGCAGTCCAATTAAGGTAGCACGTGGAACAGGTGTTAAATATGAACAAGCAAAGGTTGCTTTAGTTGGTTTACCAGCCAATGCAACTGCAATTTGGCAGAGTAAAGTAGACACAAGTCAAGTTGCTCCTGTGCTTGCTGTCGTTAAAGTAACCTTTCATGATGGCTCAACTAAGGAAATAGATGTTATTGTTAATGTTATAGCTTCTAAAGCCGATACATCGGATGTTAGTGCTAAATCTTTGTATGAAATCAAAAAGGGTGATCCTGCAATAGCTGCAGATGCCCTTACTGCTTTGCCAATTGGTGCTACTGCGGCTTGGAAAGATTCGGTTGATACGAAAACTGTTGGGAAAAAGAACGCTGTGGTAACTGTAACTTACGATGATGAATCTAAGAAAGATATTAAAGTTGTTGTTCTTGTTAAGGCTAATGTAACTGTTGAATCTAAAGAATTAGCTACAACTTTTAAACCGGGATTGATGGCAATTGTTAATAGTTTGGACAGTTTGCATAATGATTTAATTGCTGCAGATTGGGAAGCAATTAAGCACGATTTGCAAGATGCATTAACTAATGCGCATAAATTTCCACTTGGTTGGCCTGGTATCTCTGCAGGTATTCATGCAGTAAATCCTGTTTATAACAAGCTAGTTGATATTGCTGAGATATTGGTTACGAAAAAGATTAACAATGATCTAGTAACATTTTTGAATGGGTTGCAAGCAGTAGTTACTAATACTAATTCAGCTACAATTGAACAAGTTAATGATCTTTGTGGTGTCTTTGAAAGTTATCAAGGTACTAATGAGACAATGTTAAAGCTTAAGGATGTAGTGACTGCTTTACATCCTGGTTTAGATACAGTTATGGATTCGTTAAGTCAGTTAAACAATGATCTGACATCTAAACAGTATCAAAATATTGTAAGTAATGTGAATGACTTTTTAGTTAAGACAGCTAGTTTGCCAGCAACATTTACTGATGCAATTACTAGTGGGTCAAGTATATTAACTGCAATGTATAATGATGCATGCGCAATTGTAGCTGACTTAAAGAATTCTAAATTAGACCTGAGTAATCTTTTTAGTGGTCTTAAGACAATTAAAGATAGTTTGACGGGTAATCATTTAATTAACCTTGAAGATCTTAACAATCAAGTTGAAAATTATACAGGTTCCGATGATACTCTAATTAAGATCCGTGACTTAGCAAAATTATTGCATCAAGATTTGTTTGATCTTAAAGATGAATTTGCAGCAATTGATACAGCTGCTGCAGGTATTAATTTAACAGATATTAATGCAGCTTTCCAGGATTTAATGACACAGACTGATAAAATGCCAGCTAGTGTTGGTATGACCCAAGATCAATACTTAAGTTTTGTTGATTGGGCTAGTTCTAATCCTGATACGGTTGAATCAATTTATAAGGATGTTGCAAAAATACTTGTGCCGTATACGACACAAGAAATTAACGATCAAATAATTAAGATTATTAGTAGTCTGCAAGGCATTAACCAGAAGATGGATTTAAGTAAGCAGCAAGAGTTAGATGCCATTTATGAAGCTTTAGAAAATGGTACTTTTGCATGGTTGAATAATCTTGATAAGCCAGCAAAGGCTAATCCGGCTCCTCATCCTGTGACGCCTGATCATAATGCAACTGAAGCAGAACAATCTGATATAGCATCTAAGGGAACAATTAAGATAGTTCAAGGTGGCGAGATTGGCAATGCTGCAGATGCAGTGACGGCTTTACCTGCTGGAGCAACAGCAGCTTGGGAGGATTCTGTTGACACTCGTCAAGTTGGTCCGCAAATAGCAATAGTTATTGTAACTTTTAAGGATGGTTCGACTAAAGAAGTTCCTGTCTTAGTTGAAGTTATTAAACCAGCAGCAGCTCCTACTGAAGCTTCTCAATCTACTGTAACAGCTAAGAATAATGGCTTAATTCAAGTAAAACAGGGTGAAAGTGTTGGCAGCGCTGCAGATGCAGTAACAGCTTTACCTGCTGATGCAAGTGCTGCTTGGAAAACGCCAGTTGATACGAGTAAAGTTGGCCCACAAATAGCAATAGTTATCGTTGCTTTTAAGGATCACTCAACTAAAGAAATCACTATACTGGTTGAAGTTACAAGTAAGCCTACCGAGGCTGAAACAACTACTGTTTCTGCTAAGGATTCAATTCAAGTAGAACAGGGTACAAGTATTGGCAATGCCGCAGATGCATTAAACAACTTACCTACTGATGCAAGTGCTGCTTGGAAAATGCCAGTTGATACGAGTAAGGTTGGCCCGCAAATAGCAATAATTATCGTTGCTTTTAATGATGGTTCGACTAAAGAAGTTCCTGTCTTAGTTAATGTGACAGCTCGTCTTACAGCAGCAGATAAATCAACAGTTACAGCTAATAAACCGATTGAAGTTGCTAAAGGTGGCACTATTAGTGATGAAATGATCAGGAGTAGTTTGAGTGATTTGCCATCAGATGCAAAAGTTGAACTTATCACTGCTGTTGATACTACCCAACTTGGTCTAATAATTGCTACAGTTAAAATTACATTTAGTGATAATTCAATTAAAACTATTCCTGTTATAGTTAATGTTATTGCACAAGGAACAACTGATGCTGATACTTCAAATGTAGTTGCTCAGGGCACAGTCCCGGCTGTACACAATGTTATCTTAGCTGATGCAGAGGCTACTAAAGGATTATCGTCATTACCCAATGGTGCCAAGGTAAAATGGAAGGATCCTGTTAATACTAGTGAACTTGGTCCGCAATTAGCGGTTGTAACAGTTATCTTTGGTGATGGTTCGACTAAGGAGATAACCGTCTTGGTTAATGTTGTAGCTTCACAAGCTGATACTTCGAATGTCCAATCAAACGGCACACTAACGGCTACTAGAGGGCGAGCTATCGTGGATGCTTTTAAAGCAGTAACAGATTTACCTGATAATGCAACAGCAGCTTGGAAGACATCGGTAGATACTTCTTCAGCAGGCTTAACAACTGGAATAGTAACAGTTACTTACAGTGATGGTTCGACTAAAGATATTTCAATTACAATTAATGTCCAAGATAATTTGATTGTGGATGTTACTGATGCCGCAATAGCTGCTAAACCCGGATTGACAGCCTTGTATAATAAGTTAGTTGATCTAAGTAGTAAGCTGGCCGATGGTGATCATAAAACGGCCAAAAAAGATGTTGATAAATTATTGCAAGAAATGGGTAATTTACCATCAACATGGACTAGTGGCTGGGAGATGTTAGCACCGCTTAGTTCAGTTTATAATGGCTTAGTTACAGTAGCTAAAGATTTAGTTAACATTGATGCAAACTCTGATTTGACGGCTATTTTTTCTGCTATGACAACAATTAGCAGCAGTATAGATTCGGTTAAGCGTATAGGACTTAATAATGTACTTACAGCTATAACGAATTATACTGGAAATAACAGTTCATTAAAGATACTTGCAGCCTTAATGAAAGCTTGGAGTCCGAGTTTGTCAAAAATCTTTACCGCTTTAGAAGCTATCCAATCTCATATAACATCAGATCAAGCGCAGGATGTCCAAACAAAATTTAATTCTTTTGTATTGCAATTAAAAGACTTGCCACATTTGTCTGGTAGCCCTGTAGATATTTTCACAATGGGACTTTATGCAAAAAAATTTGATATAATTTATAATCTTGGTAGTGACATCTTGGATGATTTAAAGAATGCAGAACCAGATATTGCTAATTTATTCAAGGTGATTGATCAGGTTAAAGGTAACTTTACTGGTGATCAAGTTAAAGAATTAACAGAGCTGTATACTTCTTCAGAGAATTATACTGGTACTGATCCGACTCTTAAGCAGGTCAGTGGACTTGCAACATTGTTGGATCCGGATGCTACTAAGTTATTTAGTGCAGCTAGGAAAATTATTACTAGTTCAGCGGGAGCTGATTTTGCAAGTGTTGCTACAACGTATCAAGAGATGATGTCGGAATTTGCTCAATTACCTAAAACAGCTAATGAAAAAAATCCAAGTACTGGCAAGCCGTATAATAGTATTTCAATAGCTTCAGATAACTTAGAGGCTATTAAAGCTATCTATAACGATATGAAGGCAATTTCTAGGGTCTTTGATGCTGCAGGAATTAATTCCCAGGCGCAAACTATTCAGGATAGTCTTGTAGATATTATCGATAAGTTAAGTACAAAAGAGCAAATTCTAAATGACCTCTATGGTGCTTTAGAGAATGGTAAATTACCATTTTTGTCAGAACTTTAAAATAAATTAATTACTTTTTAAAACGGTAACGAGTCAGTCGTTGCCGTTTTTTGTGCTAACTAAAAAAGTGCCATCATGTAAGCGGTAAAAAAACAATCAAAAGTATCAAAATAATTAAATAATTTTCAAAGTAATAAAAATAACAAAAATTATAACAAAATTTTGTTAAAAATAAAATTAATGATAGAATTTTACCACTTAAAATAAATAACATATTAAGTAACAAGAACTATGATTTTATCATATGATAACGCTTGACTATTTTTTACTAATAGTTATTATTGAAGTGAAATATAAGATTAATTAGGAGGACTCTAAATTGGATTTTAATTCTAAGAAAAAGTTACAAAAAGATGTGTCTAAAGCATTAAAAAACGGTAAGCTTCATAAAGCTGCTCGTAACTTACTGGTAACTACAATCGCTGCGGGTAGTGCTTTGGGCGGCTTAGCATTTGTCTCAAATGTTAACCCGAGTGCTAATACTGTAGTAGTGGCTGCTAAGAAAGCCGTTAAGAAGGCTAAGGCTGCTGAAGTTAAGAGATCATCAGCAGTTTACAACAAGAAGGGCAAGAAGGTAGCCGGCCACTTTAAGAAGGGTAAGACCATTAAAGTTTACGGTACTAAGACTATTAAGGGTAAGAAATATTACTCATTAGGTCATGGTAAGTACATAGCTGCCAAGAACGTGAAATTAGCTAAGACGGTTACTCTTAAGAAGACATCATATATTTTCAATAGTAAGGGTAAGCGTGTAGGCGAGAAGACCTTTAATAAGAACAAGAAGATTAAGGTATATGGTACTAAGACCATTAAAGGTAAGAAGTACTACAGTATTGGTAATGGCAAGTATGTACTTGCTGCTAATACTACGAGCGGAGCAGTTTCAACACCAACCAGCAATGGTTCAAAGGGTTCAAATAGTTCGAACTCATCAAACGGTTCAAATGGCTCAAACAATTCAACTGGTACTAACACTCCAAGTGGTAATACTGCTCCGGGAGGTTCAAATACTAATACTCAAGATGGTGTTTACTTTGTAAGAACTGTTTCAGATGATAATACACCAATTACTTCAGATACAATTGATATGGGTTCAAAAGGAAGCATTGATTCATTAGTTGCTTTGATTAAGTCAGAGTATGCACCTAAGATTGATGTTGAGGGTGCCACTGTTGCTTGGGATGAAGCTTCTCTTGAATCAGATATTAAAGCATCACTAAAAGCAAGTAATGTCACTGTTGACGACAAAGGCTATTTTGAAGCTCCAGCTAAAGCTTTTGATATTAAATTAAAAGCAACGGCATCAAATGGTAAAGTAGCCACACTAACAATTACGGTTAATGTTCCTAAATCAGATTCAAATACTAATAATACTCAAGATGGTGTTTACTTTGTAAGAACTGTTTCAGATGATAATACACCAATTACTTCAGATTCAATTGATATGGGTTCAAAGGGAAGTATTGATTCATTAGTTGCTTTGATTAAGTCAGAGTATGCACCTAAGATTGATGTTGAGGGTGCCACTGTTGCTTGGGATGAAGCTTCTCTTGAATCAGATATTAAAGCATCACTAAAAGCAAGTAATGTCACTGTTGACGACAAAGGCTATTTTGAAGCTCCAGCTAAAGCTTTTGATATTAAGCTAAAAGCAACGGCATCAAATGGTAAAGTAGCTACACTAACAATTACAGTTAATGTTCCTAAATCAGATTCAAATGATTCAGAAGGTTCAAGTAGTGAAAGTCAAACTGCAGGTGATATTACTGTTAAGTTCGTAACAACAGATGGAACAACGGATACTCCAGTATTGGATATGGATAATGTTACTATTCCAGGAGCAGGTCATAAAGTTGGCGATGCAGTAGGTGAAAAATTCTTAGATGCTTTTATACAAGCAGAAGGACGTAGCGTCTACAAATTAGCAACTGGCACTGACTTACATGGTAAGACTCAGGGGTTAACTGGAGATAGTAAGTTTACTAAAGCTGGTCAAACAGTAACAGTATATCTAACTAAGCAAGATGCTAAGAAGATTACAGTTAAGTTTGTTAACCCTGATGGCAGTCCAGTAGCAGGATTAAACAGTGTAAACTTAATGCCAACTGCAAATCAAAAAGCAGGTGATATAGTTGACTTAAAGACTGATGCAGCAATTATCTCGGCCTTAGGCAGTAATTATCGTTTAGCTGAGGATAATGAAATTACAGACACCACTAATTCATATAAGAAACAACCAAAAGTCGAATTTAAGGGTAAGGAACAAACGATTACTGTTTATGTAGTAAAAGCACAATAGACAAAATAAAAGTAACAGTTCCAACTACTGATATTAATAAGTATGGTAAATTGTCAGAACTTTAAAATAGAATAATTCCCCTTTAAAACGGTAACGAGTCAGTCGTTGCCGTTTTTTTGTGCTAGTCAAAGTAGCTGACTAAAAAGTTCACTTTTTCAAAATTTTCACTATGCAAGCGGTACCAAATTTAGTATAATTTGATAAGTAAAAAATAATTAAAGGAGGAAATTAATTTGCCGAAAGCGACAAATCAAGGTTGGCACCTGCCGACTACCCCAGAATATCGTCAATGGTCGAAAGCCAAGCTCCGTGAGCGAATAGGCCATGACCAGAAGTTAGATAATTATTTAGTTAGGAATCAGAATTATTATATCAATGCTAATACGCTTGCTCTTTATGAGTTTCAAAAGAAACCATTACTGGGTAAGTATAAGAGTGTCTTGTTTGATGCTGAAGCAGGAATTATTCTTAGTGAACGCAGCAGTCAGGCATTGATTACGGCTTTTTGCAGGCAGAATTTGTTGACAGGGTTGGAATTTCAGCGCGAATTATCAGTTAAGCTGCATTTGCAGGCGCATTATGTGATTGCAACTGGTAAGTTAGCGTTCTTCTCCATGCGCAGTTATACAACGGGAGCGGTTGATTGGGTAGCCTTGCACCAGATGAATGAGTATCGTTCGTTAGGTAAGCGGGCAATTGCATTTGAGTCAGTCAAGCTTGGCGGAATTAGGTATACCTTTTCTTTTTATCATTGTAGTCGCTACATTAGTTCTCAAGTCTGCAATAGTGTCTACTATAATCATGCGGTGTGGCAATTAGGGACGATGCATTTAGGATCATTAGGGTGGCAGGTTAGACGAACGCAGAGCAAGTCGATGATTGATCAGAAGCAGTATTTTGAACCAGCACCATCTCTAAATAATTTTTCGCTTAAGCAAGTCTGGCAAGAGTTACTAGATAAGCAGCACGCTCGTTATGGTGCTTACCTGACAGATTATTATGAATTAGCTTCCATTCAGGAGGCGCACTGCTTTGTTTATCTGTTAAGTCGGCGACCAGATACTTTATATTAGTGCATTATAGTCTGAGTAAGACTTCATTGTTTGAAGTTCTGTGTCAGACTATTTTTTTACACTTTTTTCATCCAGTAAGTAACTTGAATTTGAGCTAGATGGTATTAATTAATATCTAAAATAACAAATTAAACATTACGATAATATTAACTGTTATCGCTTACTTTTATTGCTTTTAATAATTACCAGTAACTTGCTAATCTAATAGTGCACAAGCGTTTGTGACAAAATTGAAAATGAGGAATGTCACACAATGAAGATTAGTAAGCAGGCTTTTTTAGCCGCCTGGGAAAATCAAAAATTAGTTAGGGGTGCACTTAAGACAGCGCATGTTAGACGGGACTATAATAATTATGACGACTTATTACAGGAAGGAATATTTGTCTATGCAACAGAACTTGCTCAAGGGCAGCCATTGACGAGAGAAGAAATTGATCGGCGGAGTTTTCGCAAGATTATCTGGCGTACACTAGACTTGCTGCGTAAGAATCAATTAGTGCAAGAACGGCAGACAGATCTGCTGGCAGCACAAAATTTGCGGCAGATGCATTCTTGGGATAATTATCTAGCTTTAGAAAAGGAAATTCCCCAGATGACAGCTTTAGAAGCAGTAATCTTTTATCGCCATTTACTAGCTGGTGAGACGATAACGGAGATAGCAGCTGCTAGCGGCGTGACGCGAGTACAATTGCAACGGATTAAGCGCCGTTTAATTAATCATTTACGTCAAACTTTAGAAATCTCGTCAAACTTTTTGTAATAAAATTATGAACAATATTACTTTTTGACTACAAATAATTGGAAGCTATTGTCTAGAACATGATAGCTCGATACAATAAAGATGTTGATTAAGGAGGAAATTCAATTTATGAGAAATAGTTTTATCACTGGTGTTGCTGCGGCCACATTATTGACCGTTGCTGCACCAGTTACCAACAACTTAATGGCTAATTCTCCAGCACGTGCTGAGAAAGTGTCAGCTGCTACAGCAACTGATAGTCAGGCAACCTTTTTAAATACTGCTGTTAAGCAGGCTCAGAAGGTAGCTAAGAAGTACGGCTTATATCCGTCAGTAATGATTGCGCAGGCGATTGTAGAATCAGATTGGGGCCAATCTGGCTTAGCAGTTAATGCCAATAATTTATTCGGGATTAAGGCTGATACAGACTGGACTGGTGCTGTTTATACTTCTAAAACACGTGAAGAAGACAAAAACGGCAAGAGCTATTATGTTAATGCTAAATTCCGTAAGTATTCAAGTTACCAAGGTTCCTTTGATGATAACGGCAAAAAGCTGCGTGAAGGTGTTACCTGGCAACCTGACCGTTATCAAGGAGCTTGGCTTGAGAATGCAGCCACTTATGGCGATGCCACTAAGGCGCTGACTGGTACATATGCCACTGCTCATAATTACAATACAATTTTGAATACAAGAATTACTGCTTCTGACTTGACCCAATATGATCCGAAGATTTCAAATGTCAGTGGTTCTTATACCGTTAAGAAGAACAGCGCAACTTATGCATGGCCGACTGATCATTCAATTTCTGCTAAAACTGACACAATTAATAAAGGTGATAATGTTACCGTTACTAAGACGATCACTTTTTATAATGGTAAGAAGAGAATGTACGTTGCTGGTAAAGGCTGGGTTAATGGCTCCGCATTAAATCTTGGCAGTGCCTTGCCACCAGCTTCTCATGCTCCTCAAGGTGCAGTTAAGGTCAATAAGACTTTAATGCATAATGCTTATGTTTATAATGCAAAAGGTAATCGAGTTAAGGGGATGAAGCCCCTGAAATCTGGCACTGAAGGCAAAACTGTCGGTACCTATGGCAGTAAGACAATTAATGGCAAGAAATATTACCGGATTGGTGTTAACCAATATCTTGCCGCTGGCAATATTGACGGTACAATGCGTATCTTAAAGCATGATTCTTATATTTATAATGATTATGGCAATCATGATAGTAATAAGAAGGAAAAAGCAGGTAAGTCAATTGCTACTTTTGGCGGCACGGTGACAATTTATGGTAATAAGTATTACCGGGTTGGTATTCATCAATATCTCAAGAAGAGCAGTTTTTAATGATTAAGTGTTTATAATAAGGAATGAAAATTTTTAGATGAAGATAAAGAAACTAATAACTACTGTCGCTATCGGAGTAGGTTTAGTTACGCCTATTTTTGGTGTTAGCCAGCACCAAGTTATAAACGCTGCGTCAATTAATTCAAGTGCGAAAAAAGAAAGTTATGGTGGGGTTACCTATCTGTATAAAATGCTTAAGGCTGAAGGAATTAAGTATAATAAGTTTACTGTTGATAATAAAATTCACTATCGTAAAGGTAAGCCTGAAGGGATTGTCATTCATGAAACAGCCACGCCAAATGCGAGTGCACACGATGAAGCAATCTACTTTAACCGAACATGGCAAGAAATGGATTCCTACGTTCATGCTTTTGTTGACCACAAGCATGTTATCCAAATGACGACACCTAAGTATGGTGTCTGGGGTGCTGGTCCAGTTGCCAATAATCGCTTTTTTCAAATTGAATTATGCGAAGAAAATTCGCGGAAGAATTTTGTCAAAAGTGTTAATAACGATGCAATTTATGCTGCCAAGATTTTGCACCGTTATCATTTACAGCCTAATAATGCGGTTAATGACGGTAAGGGTACTATCTGGTCGCACCATGCAGTTAGTCGCTTTTTAGGTGGGACAAATCATACTGATCCAGATGGCTATTTTGCTAAATGGGGTTACTCAATGGGGCAGTTTTATCATTTAATTAAGTATTATTATAATATGCAAGATGATGAAACTGATTCGGCACTGGAAGCAGTTGAGGTTACTCCTAATCCTATAGAAAATAGTACTAGTGATAATGCGATTGCCGCTTCAGCTTCTCAAGCTTCAACAAATAAACAAGTATTAATGCATGATGCATATATTTATGATAAGCAGGGTAAGAGAACAGCTGCTAAGCTACAAATCGCTGGTAGTAAGGTAACTGTGGTTGGTAGTGAAATGATTAAAGGCCGAAAATATTTACAAGTTGGCGATAATGAATATGTTGTTGCCAGCAATATTAATGGGGTAATGCGTCACTTAACACATAATGCTTATGTCTATGATACGACTGGGTTGCGTGTGCAGCACCCAACTTTAAAGTATGGTCAAAAGCTCCGAACTTATGGCAGTCAAGTGAAGATTGGCGGTACTAAGTATTATCAGATTAATGTTGGCGAATTTGTCAAAGCACGTAATTTTTAATTAATTTATTACATAATAAAACCACTACGATAAATTTCTCGTGGTGGTTTTTGTGTACGGACGTAAAGATTTTTAGGCTAGGTCTACTGCTAATTATTTGATGATGCTTTAGCTTGAGCCAAGACGGCCATCACCGCAACACTGTGGTCGTATAATTCATTAGCAGTTTTTACATCGTGATGATCAATAATATTAACAAAATCGGTAAATTCACTAGCCATTCTGTGTGGGAATTGGTTAAGGTTAACTTGCTTTTTTGCGCCAGAGCGCATTTCCACAGTAAAGCTGTCAAGCACACCAGTGGAACCGTCAAAGTAGATGGTTCCCTTTTCGCCTTCGATAAATGATCGCGGTGTTGCGTAGCAATCCTTAGCAGCAATTAAAGTTGCTTGTTTATCTGGATAAGCCAAGTTTAAGATACCTGAAGTGTCAATCTGCTTTTGCATAACTGGATAGTACTGAACTTGTTCAGGTTTGCCGAAAAGACCAACAGCAAGATGAATATTATAGATGTTCAGATCAGTTAATGTACCGCCGCCCTTAGCGGGATCAAATACAGGTGCAATATTACCTTTCAGGAAATTATCGTAGCGACTTGAATATTGAGTGTAATTAAGGGCAACGATATGAATTGGGCCAATTTTGGGTAGCAGCTGCTTAATTGCCTGATAGTTAGGCAAGTGAATGTTAGTGATTGCTTCTACAATAATAACATCGTGTTGGTCAGCTAATTGCTTTAATTCGATGGCTTCGGCAGTTGTGTCAACATAAGGCTTTTCACAAATAACATTTTTACCAGCCATAACTGCTTTTTTGACCACAGCATAGTGCAAGGAGTTAGGAACAGCAACATAAATAGTGTCGACATTCGGGTCATGATAGAGACGGTCGTTATCGGCAAAGACTTCCTTAATGCCATATTGCTTAGCTAAATCACGGGCAATCTGCTCACTGCGTTTAGTAGTGGAAATTGCCATTAATTCTAGACCGGTAATTTGGTTAGCAGTTGTTAAAAAGTCATGGACGATTTTTCCACTGCCAATAATCCCTAATTTCATTTTAAAACCTCCATTAATATATCTACTTTAATGGTACCGCTTAAATTAATTAGCAGGTAGTTTGGCGGCGTTCTTAACAGCACTAGGTAAGGTTAGATTATTAAAATTACCAATTTGACTGAGATTTTCATTAATTGTGGCTTTAAGCACTTTGGCGTAGGTTAAATTAACTTTAGCTTTGGCGGCAATTAACTTTTTGCCTTTTACTGTTAACACAACGTGAATTTTTTTGAATTTCAAGTGTTTTTTAACGTCTTTAAGTTGGGTTTTATTTAGTTTAGTAGTTAATAAGTTAGAGATAGTTTTGATGAACCACTTTTTGTCGGCAATATTGGCACTTAGGGTATAAGTCTTACCATGTTTCTTTAGTTTGGCAGTTTTACTACTCTGATTAATAAATTGCTGCAGGGGTTTACTAATAGCTTTGCTGCTCAATGAGTTTGCTGCTGTTTGATAATTAGCAGGCAACTTTTTGTAGTACCATTGATTGTTACTTCTAGTATAGAGGCGTTTAGTTGCGGGTTCCAGCCATTCATCAGTCTGGGTTGTTTTGTTATTATATAAAGTTTGATTGTTGACATGAATTAAGAGCGGCCTGTTGGTAAAAGCTGCGGTGGAGGTAATCGCTTCGTTAAGACCACTATAGTGTGCGACAATATTTTGCTTCAATTGTCCGCTGTGAATAGTCTTAATATCTTTTTTGATGTTAGTAATTACCTGATGCTTAGTCATTGCTGCCGTAGTCTGCGGTTGATTCAAGCTGATTCCGAGTCCACTTGCGAGAATGAAAGCAATGAGTATTTTCTTGAATTTCATGTATTTAAAGCTCCTTAATTAATTCTTACTTTATATTCTATAGTAAATTCACGTTTTATGCAGCTTTATTTTTACTTAATAAAAAGTACTTTAGGCTGGAAGTAGCTTAAAGTACTGATAATAATTATTTCTTCGTTGTCTTAGGTAACGGCTTGGCGTTTAGTGCACTACTTGGTAATTTAAGGAAGTCTTGGCTGCCCATATTGCCATAACTTTGGCCGACATTGAGTTTCATTAACTTGCCAATTTGCATGTTAACCAGATATCTGAAAGAAGACATCTTGCCATTTTTAACTACTAGTTTAACTTTCATATTTTGAAATTTGCTAGCTTTTTCTAATTTATGATAAACCTTAAGCTGCTGGTCGCTTTGAGTATTAGTAGTGAAAACAGGGTCGACTGCTTCCTGCATAACTTTTTTATCATCAATGGTAGCAGTTAGGGTATAAGTATTGCCGTTGCGAGACATCTTATAAGCCTTGGTTAAGGCTGCCGGTGGATCCATTAACATCTTGTTGTTCATGAAGGAATCAAGTAAATCAGCATAAGTGTGTCCCGTCAGCTTTTCGATATCGACTTGGTACCAAGAACTCTGACCATTTAAGTATAGGCGTCCAGAATTATCGGCCCATTGCTCAGAATTTTGCGTTTTGCCTTTAGCTTCCGTTTGATAATTAAGGTGAAACACCGTCGGATTACCGCCAAAAGTTGCGGTAGTCATTACATTTTGCTTTGCTGTATCAGTTCCTAAAGTAACAATTTGTTTGGCTTGACCACTTTTGAAACTTTTTTCAGCTTTTTGCACTACTTGTGTTTTAGTTAAAATGGGTTGGCTTTGCTTTTTTTGCTTAGAACAACCGCCAGCAATTAGGGCTGCAACAAGACTTAAGCCAAGGATAATTTTCTTAAATTTCATAATGCTTCTATATTCTCTTTTCTTATAATCATTAATATCTCTATTGTATCGTAAAATTATGATTTAAAAAATGATTTTTAATTGTAAACCCTATGAAAACAAACTTGAAATGTGTAAAATAATAAGTGAAACTTTTAATTTGTAAAGGAGATATTTCATGTCAAAATTAGTTTTGATTCGTCATGGTCAAAGTGAATGGAACCTTGAAAATAAGTTCACTGGCTGGGTTGATGTTGATTTGTCAGAAAAAGGTGTAGAAGAAGCTAAGAATGCCGGTAAATTGATCAAGAAGGCTGGTTTGCAATTTGACCAAGCCTATACGTCAGTTTTAACGCGTGCGATTAAGACTTTGCACTATGCTTTGGAAGAGAGCGGCCAACTTTGGGTACCAGAGACTAAGTCATGGCGTCTTAACGAGCGTCACTATGGTGGTTTGCAAGGCCTGAACAAGAAGGCAACTGCTGAAAAGTTCGGTGATGAACAAGTACATATTTGGCGTCGTTCATATGATGTTCTGCCACCAAAGATTGAGGATAGTTCAGAATTCAGTCAAGTTCACGACCGTCGTTATGCTGACCTTGACCCGAACATTATTCCACGGACTGAGAACCTGAAGGTTTGCCTTGGCAGAGTTATGCCTTTCTGGGAAGATCATATTGCACCAGACTTACTTGCTGGTAAGAATGTGATTATTGCGGCTCACGGTAACTCATTGCGGGCTTTGACTAAATACATCGAAAACATTTCTGACGCTGACATTATGAATTTGGAAATGAAGACTGGTGAACCAGTTGTTTATACCTTCGATGATAAGTTGAATGTCACTAACAAGGAAAAATTGGATTAAATTTTAGTTTAAGATACGAAAAACTCTTTGAATCATACTGGTTCAAAGAGTTTTTTTAATATTTATATGAATTAATTAAGCCTTGAGTTTAGGAATAGTTTTAACTTTGTTCTTACTGTAAAGATAATTAAGAAAGGCAATTACAGCTAGACAAAAGTCACTGCATGCACAAATCAACATAATATTGCTTGGCAGAGTGCTGCCCATTATTTGGTTAATACCATTAACGATTTTGGGCGAAAGCACGGTGCCAATATTAAGAGCAATCATTAAGATAGATTGGCCCATAGTTGCTGTATTAGCGTCTGTGAGTAGTGCCATCCAATTATAAATAAAAGGCATACAGAAGCTGTTGCCAATGCCAATAAAAATCAAAGCAATGAGCAAGAAAGGAATATTATTTGCAATTGAGGTTAAAAAGTAACCTAACATGATGATTAGATAGCCGATTGAAAAAACAATGCGTCCAACATGCTTCATCATAAAACCAAATAAGGACGCCGTTGCCATAGTTGCCAGCTGAATAATTCCGGCAATTACACCAGCAGTACTAGCAGAGCCTAACTTTTCTTGAATAATTAAGCGAGGCAGAGTGAAATTAATCGGCATATAGCAGATTAAGGTTGCCAGCATAAAGAAACAAACCAATGCAATTTCAGGTGTGAATTTAAATTTAGTCTTGCTAGCTGTTTTTTTAGTGCTAACTTTCTTGGGCTCATCAATAGTAACAAATAAGCTAAATAAGATAATGGGAATAATTGGAATTAAGTAAACCAAAAATGCTTGGTGCCAGCCTAAAGTAACTAGACTGCCGACCGTAAAAGAGCCCAAGGCACTGCCTAAAGTTTGAATTGTATTTTGGTAACCCATCATGTGTGCCATTGTGTTCTTATCTGTTCGGTATAGTTGGACAATTAAGCTCGTACATAATGGCATGAAAATTCCGAAAGCTAGGCCAACAATAATTCTTGCGGCTAAAATAACGGTATATGAACTGCTAAAGAAAGGAATAATTCCTAATAAAATGATTCCCATTAAACCAGCTAAAATTGTCTTTTTTTGGCCAACAATTCGAATTAAAAATGGGCAGGCGAGAATGCCAAAGATCTTAGCTAAGTTAGGAATAGTAGAAAGAGTATCAATTTGGGCTTTAGTGACTCCGGGAAAACGCATTAATGGCAAAGCTGGCGAAATTACAGGTGCCAGCATGACAGCTAGAGAAATTGATAAAACGGAAATTTTGAAAATAATACTCTTATGCGAAATATTTTTCATAGTTATTCTCCGAAGTTATGAGCTTCTAGTGGGTAGCGATGTATCTTTGAGCACCAGCTGCGGCAATGGCACCATCACTAGCGGAAGTTAGAACCTGACTGAGATATTTGGCGCGGGTATCACCAGCAGCGAAAATACCTTGATCATTGACACTCATGTCTTCTTTGGTATGCAGATAGCCTTGCTGATCAACGGGAACAATATCTTTAACAATTGCTGTTGCTGGCATCATGCCTAAGAAGAAAAAGACGCCATCGCAAGCAAGATCAGATGTTTGGTTAGTCGTTAGATTTTTCAGTGTAACGCCTTCAACATTCATGTCACCATGAACAGCTTCAATTGTCGTATTCCAGATAAAGTGCATCTTGGGTTCTTTTTGTGCACGTTCTTGGTTGGCTTGACTGCAAGTGAGGTGTCCGTCAGGTTTATTGACAATTACGTCGACTTCACTGGCAAATTTACAGATTAAAAGTCCTTCATTAATTGCTTCATTATTATCGCCGACAACCACAACTTTTTGGTCTTGATAAAAATCGGCATCACAAGTGGCACAGTAAGAAACGCCCATCCCCGTAAACTCTTTTTCGCCGGGAATGCCCAATACGCGTGGTGTCATTCCTGTTGCAACAATTAGGGTCTTAGCCTTGTAGTCAACTTTTCGTGTGTGAACAATTTTGTAACCATCTTGTAGTTCAATTGCTTTAGGCGATTGCATTTTAATAATTGCCCCGAAGTTTTCGGCATGCTTACGCATCTTAGCAATTAAGTCTTCACCAGAAGATTCTAAAATTCCAGGATAAGTGGTAATTTTGGTAATTTGATTAGCGCGACCACCGACTTCATCTTTTTCTAAAATAATGGTTTTTAAGCCGTAACGCGCGCTGAACAATCCAGCAGATAAACCTGCTGGACCAGCACCTAAGATAAGTACATCACAATTTTCCATCAAAAAACTCCTTTACAAATAATGACAAACATCACATGTATTCATGTGTAAAATGTAATTTGTTGCTGATAACTAAAGGATATAACTTTTTCAAAGTACTAATATATAGGCGTTACTTATGTGGTATAAGTTTTAGATATGGGACTAAGCAAGCTGTTTTGTATTAAAATTTAATTGTGAAAAAAATAATAATCTTGATGCGAGGAGTGTTCATAATGAAAACGATTAATTCTGAGTTTTTTGATGAGGTTGTTGAAGATGACGGGCAAAAATGCCTAGTTTTGTTTTCACGGAAAACTTGTCCAGTATGTAAAAAAGTTCACCCAAAGATTGAAGACCTTGAAGATGAATTTCCAGATATACCTTTTTACAATGTTGATGTTGAAGCAAGCCCAGAATTACAAGCAAAACTACGCTTAAAGGGTGTGCCGCACGTGATTTTGTTTGATGACGGTGAGCCAGTTAAGCGGCTTAGTGGTAATCATGATGAAGACGAATATGCAGATATGCTGGCTTAATTGATAAAGGAGAAGATATATGGGAAGAACGGTTTATCCAACAGGAACGGTTAGATATAATCCTGATAAAACTTGGAGTGGTTACACATTGTTTAATGCATCCGGAGTCGGGGCTGTTTTAATTGATATGTCCGGCAAGGTTGTTCATGAATGGAAGGATTTTCAAGGCTTTCCGAATAAGATGGTTCCCGGTGGTAAGATTTTTGGCTCTTTAAGATGTCGTGATCGTTACGCTGCTTACCAAGATTATGCTGATCTGACGGAAGTTGACTGGGACGGGAAGAAAGTTTGGAGCTTTGACCATAACCAAGAAGTCGATGATGAAGACGTTGGTAAGGGCTGGGTTGCCCGCCAACACCATGATTATCAAATTGAAGGTAATCCTGTGGGCTACTATGTTCCAGGTCAAGACGCTAAGGAAGACTTTAACAAGGTCTTGCTGCTAACTCATAACAATGTCAAAAAACGTAAGATTTCACCGCAGCCGCTTCTTGAAGATGTCTTAATTGAAGTTGATCGTGAAGGTAAAAAATTATGGTCATGGCATATTATGGATCACTTCCGTGAATTTCATTTAACTAATATTGAGAAGAACGCGATGTTCCATGATCCGAATACGCAGCAAAGCGGTGAACATGGTGAGGGTGATATTTTCCACGTTAACTGTGCCAGTTATTTAGGACCTAACCATTGGTTTGATGAGGGTGATGAACGGTTTAATCCTAATAACATTATTATGGATTCTCGTGAAGCAAATATTATGTGGATTGTTGACCATGAAAGCGGTAAAATAGTTTGGCAAATTGGTCCAGATTATACTATTTCCTTAGCTTTGCGGTTGTTAGGGCCATTAGTTGGGATGCATCATTCACATATGATTCCTAAAGGGTTGCCTGGTGCTGGTAACATTATGGTCTTCAATAATGGTGGTTGGGCTGGCTATGGACTACCTGATCAAACTTCAAAGACAGGAATGAAGACAACCAGAGTCGATACTTCACGCGTAATTGAATTTAATCCAACTACTTTAGAAGTTGTTTGGTCATTTGGCATGACTGACTTTGATAGCAAAACGCCATTCCATGGTCACCATTTCTACTCACCATTAGTTAGTGACGCCCAACGTTTACCGAACGGTAATACCCTAATTGATGAAGGAACCGAGGGTCGCTTCTTGGAGGTTACACCAGATAAGGAAGTAGTCTGGGAATATGTTTATCCATATGTTGGGGACTACTTGGTTTACCGTGCTTATCGGGTTCCTTATGAATGGGTACCACAGTTAACTAAAGAAGAGCCTAAAGCAATCATTCCGCCAAAGATTGCTGACTTCCAAGTACCTGGTGCTGCTGATCCTAAATTTAAGGATGATGTCACAGTTTCAGTTGCTGGGACTGCTGGTTATGGCAAGGGAGCAGCCTTCTGTGTGGATAAACTTTAATTAGGAGTCAAATAAAATGAAGCTCGTTCAATTACAATACTTTCTCAAAGTTGCCGAATGTCATTCAATCTCGAAAGCTAGTTATGAATTATTTATTTCTCAGCCAGCATTGAGTGAATCAATTAAATTATTTGAAAGTGAAATGGGATCGCAAATTTTTGAACGAACACGTAGAGGTGTGGAATTAACTGCTAAGGGCAAGCAAGTTTATCACATTGTTCAGAAAATCCAACGTGATGTGGATGAATTGCAGCGTTTTGCCGTTAATAATGAGGATATTAAGTCGCTTAATCTGGCAGTAGTGCCGATGATTTCGGGGACAATTTTTCTGAAAATTATTAACAAAATTTATCAGCAATTTTCTAAGTTGGAAATTTCACCAGAAGAATTAAGACCGCGGCGTTTGCTTGAGCGGCTGCGTGATGGAAAAGTGGACATTGCGCTGTGCAGTAAGCGCAAGGATGACGAAGTTTTGTTTGACATGATTGTTACAGAAATGCACTTACAGCACAAGAAGTTACTTGACGTGCCGTTGAGAGTATATGTGTCTAAAGATAGTCCCTTGGCTGCAAAGCAGACTATTGGTGAGGACGATGTTGAAGGTTTGACTTGCTTCGTCCTGAATGATTATAAAAATTGGCCGGGACACAAGCAGCAGTATGTATTATCAAGTCGCGATATTATTTTTAATGCGGTTGCCCATAATCGTGGTTATACAGTTATGCCGGAAACAGCATCAATAGGCAATAATTATTTTGTTTCTGGCAAGCTTTGTGCTATTCCCTTAAAGGTGCAGATGACTGTTCCCTTGGAAATAATTTATCCTGCTAAAAACAATATAACAAAGTTAGAAGAAAAAATTTGTTCAATTATTGAGCAAACGCTCCTTGATAATTATTAAAATTCAATAACATGAAGGGACCTAATTCTGAATTTTATTGAGTTAGGTCCTTTTTTGTACAATCAAGCAATTACTATAATCATCATAAATAGGAAACAAATTTTAAGATAAGAGTAAGTACCAGTTTTTAAGATCGTAGAAGGAGAAATTAATTATGGAAAAAGAAAGAAGTGTACCGGTTTTATCGAATTATCGGTGGGTTATTTTGGCAGTTTTGTCGTTAATGACGATGACTAGCAGCTACGTGCAATTTCAAATTTCCGCTTTAGCAATTCGGATTATTCCGCAGTTGCATATTGTGCCTGCTCAATTCGCTAGTCTACTTATGGCGCCAATGTTAGTTGCCGTTTTTTTAAGTATTCCCGGAGGAACACTTGGCGATAAATTTGGACCTAAAAAAGTAGTGGCAACTGGGTTTATTGTCTCAATTATCGGTGCTTTTGGTCGGCTATATGCTACGAATTATGCGACTATGATGATTGCTTTACTCATGTTTGGTGTTTATATGGCCTTGGGCAATGCCAACTCAACCAAAATTTTAGGTACATGGTTTAAGCAAGATACAGGAATTGCTATGGGGATTTGGTTTGCTTGCAGCACGGTTGGTACGAGCTTATCACAGATTACGGGGGCATATTTTCCCACAGTTCAGTCAGCATATATTTTTTCATCAGTTTTAATAGTTATTATTGCCTGCCTGTGGCTGCTTTTAGTTAGAGATACACCTAAAGGTGAAACACTACCAAAACACGAATCAGTTACTAAATACTTTGGTGTTGCCGCAAGAAGTAAGCGGGTTTGGTTATTGTGCATCTGTGGTGGTATTGTCAGTGCTGCTTCGATGTCCTTTATTGGTACGCTGCCGCAAATTTTAGTTAATGCCAAGGGCGTTAATCCTAAATTAGCTGGTATAATGACGTCTTGTGCGTCAATGGGTGCATTATTTGGTTCAATGATTGGGCCAGCAATTATTAGAAAGTTGCATCGGGCCAAGCCATTTATGCTTTTTGCGGTCATTCTTTCAGGCATTATGATTTTTATGAATACTAAGTTGTCCGGTGGTGCAATTATGATGGCTAACTTGGCAATTGGTGGTTTGTTTGGTTCAATGACCGGTCCAGTTTTAAAAGGGATGACAATTCAATTACCAGAAATTGGGCAAAAATATGCAGGTAGTGCCGGTGGTATTGGTGGTACTGTTTCAATGCTGTTATCTTATATTGTTCCGGTTTCTATTTCAGGAATTGCTGGTCATAATCCAGTAATGACAATTGGTCTACAGGCATTATTACATGTGAGTGCAGTGATTTTCATTTTACTTTTACCAGATGCAAATCACGTTAAGTAAAGATTAGTAAAAAATTGATTTTAAAAAACGATGAATTAAGTTCATCGTTTTTTATATTGTAATGTTAATTTATTGTGAAACCCCTTACAGATAAAGTATAATTAGGATATGCTATAAATGAATGGAATGATGAAAATGAATTTTACTCAATTACGCTGCTTTGTTAAGGCAGTTGACAATTCTAGTTTTACAATTGCGGCAGAACGACTTAACTTCTCCCAATCAGCCGTTTCTAAGAATATTAAAGATTTGGAAACAACAATTGGTGTGACCTTGATTAATCGCGCACATCATCGCATTTCATTGACCAATGCCGGCAAATACTTTTATCATGTTGCGCGCAATGTGATTGATGACATGGATTATACGGTTGCTTATTTACAGAGCCAGAGAAATAATGCGGGAACATTGTTGCGGATTGGTGTATGTGACACGCCTTTAGAACAGCAAGTATTGCCAATCTTTTTGCGAAAATTACGGTCAGTTAATAACAATATTGATGTTCAGTTTGTCTTCGTTCTCAATAATTCAATTGGTGAATTATTAAACCATCATGTGGATATCTGCGCGATTGCTCGAGATGACGTTGAAATTGTTGAAGATGTCCAGTTTGAGCCATTAATTACTGGGCAATTTGTGGTTGCGTGTCCGTCAGATTCTCCGCTTGCACAAAAAAAGCAGATAACTTTGGCTGATTTAAAAAATAAGGACATTTTTTTGCTAGATCCCAATAGTTCGTTGAATGTTCAAGTTAAATTTCAGAATACCTTAGTTAATAATATTGGCATGAAGCACATTAAGTTTGTGCAGGATTTTTTAAGTATGGGTGTTTATGTCAAAGCCGGCTGGGGTTATGGCGTGTTGCCGAATTTCATTGCTGATTATCAAGCAAATGGTATTACTTACATTCCATTTGCTTATCATGAAATCTCGCCATATGGTATTGCTTATATGGAATCCTTTGCTAGTGAGACTATTTTAAAGCAAGTGATTGCCATTTTACGCCAATCAATTACAGAATTCTTACCAAATAAAAAATAATTATTAGGTCGGACTAACAAATAAAATACTGTTAGTCCTTTTTTATGCCAAAAATTGCTTGTAAAGTTGGTATCTATTCCATTTAGTAATCATCAATTCCTAATTTAGTGCAAAGCTTCACTTAATTCATAGTATGATGAAAGAGATTAGAGGATTTCGTTTTTATAGAAGTGAGGGATAAAAAATGAAAGATACCTATGACATAATTGTTGCTGGTGCCAGCAATGCTGGTGCAATGGCAGCCATGGCAGCTGCGGAAAAAGGTGCCAAAGTTTTATTAGTTGATAAAATGGGCAGTTCAAGATTTTTGTTTCGGTCATTTTTTGCAGCATTAGACAGTAATGCACAAAGAAGAGCAGGAATTAAGGTTGATAAAGCTAAGTTAATGAATTTCTTAACTTTGTTCTATCAAGATAATGTTGACGAACGCCTATTGTGGACTTGGGCTAACCACACTGATGAAACAGCAAACTGGCTTGAAGAAAATATTTTGAAGCCAAACGGTGGTGTACTGAAGCCACAATCAGATGCTTATTACGAAACTATTGTTAATACAGCTTTCAATACTGAATTAGCAATTGCGACACCTGATGATGATTGGGCTCACTACGGTGACTGGATGATCGATAAGGTGAAGGAATTAGGCGTAACACTTAAGTACAATACCAAGTTAGAAGAGTTGGTTACAGATGATAGCGGTAAGGTAACGGGTGTCATTACTAGCGATCGTGATTCAGGCGAAAAGACCGAATACGCTGCTACTAAGGGTGTCATTATTTGTACTGGTGGTTATGGTGCCAATGTTGAATTGATGAAGAAGTGGGATCCACTTGGCTACAAGAAGAATGTTTATTCTGATGGCCCACGTGATGATGGTTCAGGTATTTTGGCCGGGCTAAAAGTTGGTGCAGCTCGTGATGAAGAACCAGCTGAAATCATTTTTGACCGTGGCGCTGTCCCAGTTGGTACTAACGCTGAAGATCATTATGTTATTGACTTTAAGGATCCGGGTTACTTCTGGATGGGCGCATACCCAATGCTGAAAGTTAACCTAAACGGTGAGCGTTTTGGTAACGAAAGTGTGCCATACCAATTTGACATTAATGCAATGGCTAAGCAACCTGGATACTTGGAAGCACAAATTTGGTCTGAAGATGCAATGGATCATATGGCGCAATTTAGAACACAAGGTTGTTCACGTTTAGGCTTCCCAGGAATTTATAATACTGAGGAGAACAAAGCTGAAGTTCAACGGCGAATCGATGATGGCATGGTTAAGAAGGCCGACACAATTGAAGAATTAGCAGAGATGTTAAACCTGCCAAAAGAAAAGTTGGTTGCTACTGTTAATGAATATAACAAGATGTGCGACCAAGAGGAAGATACTGACTTTGGTAAAGAAAAGTTTAGATTGTTCCCAGTTGAACATGGTCCATACTACGGTGTGATTATGGGTGGTCGGCTATTGGCAACGCTTGATGGCTTAAGAATTAACACCAAGATGGAAGTTATTGACAAGATGGGTAAGCCAATTCCACATCTTTATGCAGCAGGCAATGCTAGTGGTGGCTTCTTCTGGGGTAGTTATCCAGATAGAGTTCCTGGTCTGACATGCAGTCACGCACAAACATTTGGCCGTTTAGCAGGTCAATATGCTGCGGAAAATTAAGTTGTAAATTTAGAGAGGGTTAATTATTATGGAACAAAAACAATTACCGAAGCTTTCAAACTATCGGTGGGTGATTTTAGCAATTGCCGCATTGCTGGATATGATTAGTAATTACGTACAATTCCAAATTTCATCATTAGCTACGCAAATTATGCCAGCATTACATATTACAATGCCGCAATTTCAAAGTTTATTAATGGCACCAATGTTAATTGCGGTTGTCTTAAGTATTCCTGCGGGATCGTTAGCCGATAAATTTGGTGCTAAGAAAATCGTCACAGTTGGATTAATCGTATCAGTTATTGGTGCGTTTGGTCGTTTGTGGGCTAATAACTTCATCACAATGATGATTATGCTGATGATGTTTGGGGTATATATGGCACTTCTAAACGCTAATACTATGAAGATCTTTGGTATTTGGTTTAAGCAAGATACTAACATGGCAATGGGGATTTTCTTCGCTTCAGCTAGTGTAGGAATTATGTTGTCACAAATTACGGGACCAATGTTTCCTAGTGTTAAAGCAGCTTATATCTTCTCATCAATTGTTTTACTTGTGTTAGGTGTCTGCTGGGTATTATTTGTTAAAGATACACCAAAGGGTGAAGAAGTTCCTAAGCAAGAAATGCAAGCCGATCAAGCCGCATCTTCATGGAGTTTCTTTAAAGAAGCTGCTAAAAGTAAGAAGACCTGGATTGTTGCTCTTTGTGTAGGTTGTGGTATGGGTGCTAGTGAAGCTTTCTCCGGAATTTTGCCACAAGCATTTGCTGCAAGAGGAATGAGCCCACAACAAGCAGGTACTGTTGCTGCTATTGCGACTGTTGGTAGTATGTTTGGCAGTGCCTTTGGCCCAGCAATTATTAATAAGCCTAAGAATGCTAAACCATTAATGATTGGTATTACCATTTTAGGCGGTGTTTCAATGGCGATTAGTTGGTACGTTCCTTTAGGAGCAGTTCTGACAATTAACCTAGTTATTGGTGGCTTGCTTGGTGCCATGACTGGTCCGATTATGCAGGCAATGCCAATTACTTTCCCAGAAATTGGACCTAAGTATGCTGGTTCAGCTGGTGGGTTAGTTGGTACTGTATCATTGCTTTTATCATACTGTGTACCAATCATTATTTCGATGATTGCTGGTAAGAGTTACTTAATGACCTTTATTATTCAAGGACTTGTCTTTGCTTTGACTGCTATTTTTATGGCAATTTTACCAAATCCAAATGCAGGTCGTCATCGTTAAAGTTATTAATTAAGAGGAATTACTATGACACAAAAAATCACGACAAAGCCGGGCAAATATACCGGTTCAGGTCAAGGTAAGGAAAGCATCATTAATGTTGAAGTTGATGTTAATGAAGACAAGATTAATAGTGTTAAAGCATTGAACAATTTTGCTCCAGATAGTTTAGCTGATAACGCCTTTAAGAAGATGGCTGATAAGATTGTGAAAAATCAGTCAGTTGACGTTGATGTTGTTTCAGGAGCTTCTGAAACCTCACGGGGAATTATTGCTGGTGTTAAGGATGCTTTAACCAAGGCCAACGTTAACTTTGCTGCTCTAAAAGAAAATGGTAAGCAAAATGCTAGCGCTGATAAAGAAGTAATTGATGTCGATGTTGCTGTTGTGGGTGCTGGCTCTGCTGGTGCTGCTGCAGCACTTGCTGCTCAGCAAGAAGGTGCTAGTGTTGCCCTTCTTGAAAAGACAATTTCACCACTTGGTGCTGGTACGTTCGCTGGCGGGATGTTTGCCGCTGATAGTCAACAACAAAAAGATTTAAATCAGGTTGTTTCAAAGAAGTGGCTTTATGACGAATACATGGATGCCTCACAGGGCTATATGAATTCAATCTTAGTTCGGCGGATTATTGATGAATCTGGTAGAACCGTTGACTGGCTGAACGAAAACGGCGCCATCATGAAGTTGGTTGATGCCGGGACTGGTGGTAGTTATGACCATATTGGGATGCCTGCAACTTTGCACGGCTACCAAGAAGGTGGTACTAAGGCAATTACCAAGCTGATTGAAAAATTCAAATCAATTGGCGGTAAGATGTACTTTGGCTTTGCTGCAAAGAAGCTTCTGACAGATAATGGTGTAGTTACTGGTGTTATTGCCCAAGGTGATGATAGTACTTTAGAAGTACACGCCAAAAAGGTAATTATTGCTACCGGTGGTTTTGGTGGTAATCCGCAAATGCGTAAGGAATATTTAGGTGATGTCAGCACACAAGGTCAAGTTTTGCAAAATACCGGTGACGGTTTGAACATGGCTTGGGATGCTGGTACTGCTCACCATATTAATGGTTCAACCCACTATTTCTGGCAAACATTCAGTAATGAAGATATTGGTGCAATGGCCAAAATTGTAGGTCCGGGTTGGCTGCCGCTTAATGCTTTAGCCGATTTTCCGAACTTGCGCGTTAATAATCGGGGTCAACGCTATGCTAGTGAAACTCATGCCTTAGACTTCGCTGTTCATGGTGCCGAATTATCTGAACAGCCAAAACAAACTGAATATGTTGTTCTTGATCAAGCAATGTTGGATAAGATCAAGGAAGGCGGTACAGTTGCGATTGAAGATCATTATGGGAAATGGAAAAACCATCGTGAATTCTACATGGAATTTAATTATCCAACTGATACTGAAGAAAACATTAAGCGTGAGCATGAAAAGACTGACTTCACGGCTCTGTTAAATCAGCTTGAATCAACTAACGTTGTCTTTATTGGCGATACGATTGAAGAATTGGCAGACAAGATGGGTGTTGACAAGGATAACTTGCAAAAGTCTGTTGCGCAATATAATAATGCCAAGAAGACTGGTGAAGATGACCTGTTCTTCTCTGATACTAACCGGATGATTCCAGTTGAGAAGGGTCCATTCTACGCAGTTAAATTCATTGCCCGTAATTTGGGAACACTTGGCGGTGCAACGATTGATGAAAAGATGCATGCTTTAACCCCAGAAGGTGAACCTGTTCCTAATCTCTATGTTACTGGTGCCGATGCATCTGGGATGTATGGTAAGGCTTATGTTGACTTTGAAGGTGGAACATTAGGCTTTGCGTACATTTCAGGTCGGTTGGCTGGAATTGATGCCGCTGAAACTGCAAGAACAAACAAATAATTAATTTAAAAACATGTATGAATTAAAGAAATTTTGATTTATACGTGTTTTTTACTAAGGAGGGGAAATTATGACAGAAGAAAAATATGATGTTGTCATTGTTGGTGCTGGTCTTGCTGGCTTTGCAGCTGCAACTGAAGCTGTTGACAATAATTTGAAAACTTTATTGGTTGAAAAAGGCAATACAACTGGTGGTACTGGTAATTATGTTGAAGGTGTGTTTGCTGCCGATTCCGAATTGCAGAAGAAGGATAATGCTGTAATTGACAAGAAGGAACTACTCGAAGAAGAGCTGAACTATTCTCACTATAAAGGTGACGGCAGAATGTGGCAACGCTATATTGCTAATGCTGGTAAGAATGTTTCTTGGCTGCAAGACCGTGGTGTTAAGTTTTGGATGGTTGTCAATATGGGGACCAGTGTTAGAACGTGGCATTTATTTGAAGGTAAAGGTCATGATGCTATTCATAAGGGACTAGAACCTTACGCTACTAAGAAGGGACTAATTATTAAGACTATAACTAAGGTAACTGCTTTAGAACCTAAAGATGACCAGAGCTATGATGTCACTTTAACAATGGTGGAAGATGGAACTACCGAAATTGTTAATGCTAAAAACGTAGTTTTGGCATCAGGTGGTTATTTGAACGATTCAGAACTATTTGGGAAGACGCCGCACCAAAATCCAGACAATGTGATTCCAGTTAACTCGGGCAAGAGTACTGGTGATGGATTACGTTTAGCGTGGAAATTGGGAGCGAAGAAATACTTTACTGGAATGTCAATGATGTTTGGCGGTCAATTAAAGGATAAAACTGTCCCTGCCTTTAAATTATGGGGCACCGCAATGTGGAGCTCAGTTTGCGATCAACCACAAATGTGGGTTAACGAATTAGGCGAACGTTTTGTTAATGAGGCCGCTTGTGTTGTTAACTGGGCAAATGAAGGTAATGCTATGAACCGGCAAGACCGCGTCTTCTGTATCTTTAGTCAATCGATCTTAGATGACTTTACCGATAAGTCCTATCCACGTTCAATGAAACCGATGGTACCAGAAGATAGATACCCGACTTTGCGCGATGATATTGAACAGGCTGAAAAAGACGGCCGTAAGTTCTTACACAAGGCAGCTACAATTGACGAGTTGGCTGCAGAAATTGACACACCGAACTTGCCAGCTTACGTTAAGCATTACAATGAAATGGCTGCAAAAGGCGAGGATACTGACTTCCATAAGCCTGCTAAATACATGTTGCCTATTACTGGTGATGGTCCCTACTACGCAATTGAATTAGGCGTTGGTGCTTACACGACTGGCGATGGGTTACGGGTGAACATTAATAATGAGGTTTTGGATACCAAGGGTAGACCGATTCCAGGTCTTTATGCAATTGGTAGTGATGGTTCAGCGGTTTTATACGGTGATACTTATGGCGTTAACGTTCCGGGTACTCATGCCGGTTATTGTATTTTTTCAGGTAGAAATGCAATTAAGGCAATTGTTGATAAGGATTAAAATAAATATTGGGGAACAAAATAGAGCAGCTTTTAGCTGCTCTATTTTTATAATTAAAATCAGTAGATAATAATTGAAGTATATATGAAATCATAAATTTAATAGGAAAAGATAATAAAATTAAACCACCTAATAAAGCTAAAATGCCAATTGATAAAGTTAAATATTTTAAAATGTGGTTGGTAATGGCTAAGATTGCGATGGCAATTAAGCCGCCACCAATAATTAAACTGCTGCCCATAAGAATAAAACCCATTATAATTCTCCTTGTATATTCGTATATTATTAATCTAATTATAGAATATTATCAGGTTATCTGAAATAATAAATCTATTTTTTATTTCTTTAAAATGTAGCATACTACACTATTGCCCTTAAATGTAAGCGATGTTATAATTCCATTGTTAATCAAAGTGATTAACTTAACAAAGATGATTTAAAGGAGGGAAATATTATGAATCAATTGCATGATGGAATTTATCAAGCTCAAGAAATGGGTCATGGCGGCCCAATAGCTGTTGAAGTTGGTATCCAAAATAATAAAATTACTGCAGTCAAAATAGTTTCAGAATCGGAAACTAAGGGAATTGCGGATAAGCCGCTAAAAGAATTACCAAATAAAATTGTCGAGCAGCAAACTTATGCTGTTGATGCAGTAAGTGGTGCATCAATGACTTCTGCAGGAATAAAAAATGCTGTTAAAAAGGCCTTGGAACAAGCAGGTACAATAGATATAGCTGTCAAATCTGAAAATGAAGAAAAAGATGGTAAAACATATCATCTGGAAACTGATATTGTAATTGTCGGTGCAGGTCCTTCTGGGTTGGCGGCAGCTGTAACTGCTGGTGAACAGGGACTTAAGTCTATTGTATTTGAAAAAAACAGTAACATCGGTGGAACAGGCAGTATGGGGATGGGTCCCTTAGGAATTGATACGCAAATTCAAAAAGATAACTTTAATGATTTATCTGTTGAAGAAGCCTTTAATGAACATATGAATTATACCCATTATCGTGTAAATGCAGCTTTAGTTAAGAAGTACTTTGCTAAGTCAGCTGAAACAATTGAATGGCTACAAAAAATGGGTGTTAAATTTGCAGGAGCATTTCCATACTTTAAAGGTGCCAATGCTACATGGCATATTGTTCAGCCAGAAGATGGCAGCAAGCCTGGACCAGCTGCAGCATCGTGGATGAATAAGCATCTGTACCAAAGAGCCCAAGAGCTAGGGGCTAAGTTTTATTTAGTAACACCAGTTAAGCATTTGGTTAAAACTGGTAACCAAGTTACAGGAGTAGTTGCACAGTCAGGTAATCAAGTATATGAGGTTAAAGCCAAGTATGTATTAGTTGCGACTGGTGGTTTTGCTTCTAATAAAGAAATGCTTCGTGATGAATTAGGCTTACATCTTAATGACGACTTCTTTGACTTTGAAGTTCCAGGAATTACGGGGGATGGCTTACAAATGATGTGGCAAATAGGTGCACAAAAAGACCATGCTTCAGAAACCATTGAGACCATTTTTTCGTTACCACATAATATTCGTTACTTTCATAGTGATGCGGGATTGCGTCAGCCAAACTTACTAATTAATCAAAATGGTGATCGCTTTATGAATGAAGCGCAAATGGGTAATACTACTTATACAGGTAACGCACTAATGTTGCAGCCAGGCCATTATGCTTATTGCATTATGGATCGTCAAATGCTGGAACAGTATAAAAAAACTGGTGTTGATATCGTAAATATTGTGTCACCTGGAAATCCGTTTGGTGGTATTGATGATGAAATTGCTCGTGCAGAAGCAGAACGTTATGAAGGCATAATTGCAGCCAATACAATTTCAGAATTAGCGCAAAAACTGGGAATCTCAAAGCATAAGTTGGCTATTACAATTGGAAATTATAATGAAATGTGTGCTGAACATCAGGATTTACAATTCTTTAAGCCAGCTAAGTATCTCAGACAACTTACAGGACAGGGTGGTTTCATTGTTGGCAAATTCTATTTAAGTGCTTATGCAACTTTGGGCGGTATTCGTACTGACGAAAATATGCGTGTGTTTGGTGAAAACGGCCAAGTAATTCCTGGATTGTATTGTTCTGGTCAAGATGCAAATACTATTTATGGTGATAGCTATAACTTTACTTTGCCTGGTAATTCAATGGGTTTTGCAATTAATTCTGGTAGAATGGCAGTTGAAGCAATGGCTAAAAAGCAAAGGATGTAGGAATTAACCGGGCTTGATAATTTTCTAAAAAATGTAGTATACTACATAATAGGAAGGAAGCTAGGTATGTCTGATCAACTTTTAAATCGCTTAGGACCAAAGATTAAAATTGCCAATACCCTAATTGAGAAGGAATTAAATAATCATTTTGCAAGTCTATTTCAAGATTATTCCTTAACTGGAGCTCAAATCTCACTTTTAGTTTACCTATATGATTCAAAGGGGAGAACTATTACGCAAAAAGAGATTGCAGATACTTTTGTACTCAGTCACCCAACAATTCGCGGGATTGTAAAGCGGTTAGCTGACAATAACTTTATTCAAACAGCGCATCTAGAAAGTGACCAAAGGCAAATTGTACTGACTTTGTCAGCTGCTGGTTTTAAACTGATTGATGAAAATATTACGGAAATTCATGCAATTATGGATAAAATTAATAGCCAAATTATTGCCGGCCTTAGTGATCAAGATATCGGACAGTTAGAAATCTTTTTAAATCAGATTATTGCTAACTTCTAATAGCTTTTTTTATTTATAAAAGTGTAGCTTACTACATAAAAGGAGAAAAGATGACACAAGAAATAAAACAAATTTCTGGAAAAAAGCGAAATTTAATGATGGCGGTGCTGCTATTTGGTGCCTTTGTGGCATTATTAGCAGAAACGTTCCTAAATAATGCGTTGCCAACAATTATGACTGCATTTGGCGTTAGTCAATCCACGGCCCAATGGCTCACAACAGCGTACTTATTAGTAGTTGGCTTGATGATTCCAATGTCAGCTTGGATTTTTGAATCATTTAACATGAAGCAAAATTATCTAACAATGATGGGAATTTTCTTTATTGGTTCGATAATTTGTGTTTTTGCACCTAATTTTTACGTTTTGTTAACTGGGCGAATTATTGAGGCAATTGCGGCTGGTGGCTTAATGCCATTCATTCAGAATGTGATTTTGATGATGTTTCCACCTGAAAAGCGCGGCATGGCAATGGGAATTACGGGTTTAGTAATTGGCTTTGGTCCAGCTGTAGGTCCGACAATTTCTGGTTTGATTTTAAAATATTCCGGCTGGCAGATGCTCTTTATCATTTTGAGTGTTACCAGTGGTTTGGTAGCTCTGTTAGCAATTTTTACGGTACAAAATATTACGACACCACACATGAGTACGACAGATGTGATTTCATTCTTAGAATCAATTGTTGGTTTCGGATTGATTTTGTATGCTTTGTCTGAAATAGGTAATACTGGTAAAATCACATTTACGTTAGCTCTAATTTTTATTATTGGTTTGGTAGTTATTTATCTTTTCTGCCGGAGACAATTACATTTAGAAGAACCGTTACTTGATATTCGTGTTTTTAAAAATTGGCAGTTTGACCTGTGTACGCTATTAAGTACAATCAGTAACTTGGCCATGGTTGGAATCGAATTAGTTTTGCCGCTGTATTTGCAAACTACACGTGGCGAATCGGCTTTGACTTCTGGTCTTGTAATGATGCCGGGAGCATTGCTGCTGATTATTTGCAACCCAATTTCAGGGACTTTGTATGACAAATTGGGAATTAAAAAGTTATCACTATTTGGTTTTACAATGTTAGTTCTTGGAACTGTGCCAATGCTGACTTTTAGTGCGCAAACTAGCTTAGTAATGATCGGTATATGTTACGCTTTGCGGATGGTAGGAATTTCCTTTACGATGATGACAACCTTTACTGCGGGAATTAATCAGGTACAGTCAAAAATGACTGCCCATGCCAATGCCGGATCGTCGACAATTCGCCAGATTGGTGGGTCATTGGGAACAGCCCTAGCGATGTTAGTTGTAACCATCGGTTCTGCTAA
The DNA here is from genome assembly GCF_029395455.1 of Lactobacillus sp. ESL0785. Classification (NCBI taxonomy): domain Bacteria; kingdom Bacillati; phylum Bacillota; class Bacilli; order Lactobacillales; family Lactobacillaceae; genus Lactobacillus; species Lactobacillus sp. ESL0785. The sequence continues at coordinate 1,526,160 of NZ_CP113916.1, read as the reverse complement.
TGTAGTTGTGAATAAAGCCGCTGCTTTAGCAACAGGTTACCATTGGGGCTTCATCTTAATGCTAATCTTTGCGATAATCGGTTTGATCGGTTCGTTTGGGTTGCCAACAGCTCAGGAAGAAAATAAGTAAATTCTGGTTGAAAAGCTTTATTAAGTTCTTACTTAATAAAGCTTTTTTTGATAGTAGATTAAATTACTTTACAGCATTTTGCTTTTGTTTTGTGCAATAATGACATAATAGAATAAAAATTGGGGAGTAATTTACAATGTTTAACTTATTTATTTTGCTGATGGAACGGCTAGGCATTATTATGTTGCTGGCATTTTTGCTGGTTAATATGCGCTTTTTTAGAAACCTAATTGAAAAAAGAACATTAAAATCACAAATTTGGCTGACCATTATTTTCGCAATTTTTGTTGTGATGGCGAATTTAACAGGAGTTGAGATTACTAGTTCTAAAGAAGTAGTTACACCGTTGATTATAACCGGCTTGCCGCAATCAGATTCGATAGCGAATACGCGTGTTTTGGTGATTACAGCTGCTAGTTTAACTGGTGGACCGTATGTTGGGATGATGGTTGGCCTGATAGGTGGTCTGCACCGCGTTGTCTTCGGTGGCTTTTCGGATTATTTTTATATTGCTAGTTCTGTCCTCATTGGTTATCTTGTTGGGATATGCGGCGATCGCGTTAAAGGCGACAATCTTTATCCATCAACACCATGGGTAGCTGTTTTAGCTTTTTTTGCGGAATTAATTCAAATGGCTTTCATCTTTACTTTTCATGGTATTGGTTTAGTAACCTTGATTTTTGTTCCAATGGTGCTGTTAAACACAATTGGTGCAAGTTTATTTATTGAAATCTTGAAGACTTACTTATCAAATGAGCGCCAATTAAAGGCGGTTCAGACCAAAGATGTTTTGGAATTAACTAACAAAACGCTACCTTATTTTCGTAAGGGTCTTGACTTCGACTCGGCAAAGCACGTTTGTCAAATTATTAAGCAATATACTAACTTTGATGCGGTAGGATTAACCGATCGAGTTAATGTTTTGGCCCATGTTGGTGCTGGTGAAGACCACCATATTGCAGGAGAACCAGTAATAACCGACTTATCCAAGACTGCTATTTTAACGGGAAAAGAAAAATTGGCCTACTCGAAAAAAGAAATTGGCTGTCCAGAACCATCTTGTCCATTAACGTCAGCGATTGTGTTCCCCTTGCGTGTTAATAATCAGACAATTGGTGCCCTTAAATTATATTTTTGTGAGGGTAGTAAAATGACGGTTGTTGAAGAAAACTTGGTCCGTGGTTTGGCGATGATTTTTTCGGGACAATTGGCAATTGGGATTGCCGAGCAGCAGACCAGTTTACTCAATGAAGCAGAGATTAAGGCCTTACAGGTTCAAATTAATCCGCATTTTTTCTTTAATGCGATTAACACGATTGGCGCCTTGATGCGAGTAAACGTGGAAAAAGCACATCAGGCATTAATGCAGTTAAGTGTCTTTTTTAGATCCAGTCTGCGCAATGGTCAAGAAAAAGAAGTTACATTAGAACAAGAAAAGCGTCATGTTGATTCTTATATGAGTATTGAAAAGCTGCGATTTCCTAATAAATTTATTATTGATTATCAAATTGAAGTTCCCGATAATATTTTACTGCCATCATTTTGTTTACAAATTTTTGTTGAAAATGCAGTGCGACACGCTTTTAAAGGACGTAAGCAGGGGAATCGGATTATTATTCGTCTTAAAGAGCTTGCAAATCAACGCGTTGAAGTCAGCGTAACGGATAATGGTACCGGGATTGCACCTAGTGTGCTGCAATCTTTAGGAAAAAAGCCAATTAGTGAATCTAAAGGCAGTGGCACGGCACTATATAACTTGAATTTGCGGTTAAAAGGATTATACGGAACGAGCAGTCAATTGAAGATTGTCAGCAATGATCAAGGAACAATTTTTAAAACCAATATTCCCTTAAAAATTGTTGAACAAGAACAATGAGTAGTTGGCTAATAAAGGGTGTTAATGAAGGATACAGAGATGAAGATTTTATTGGTTGATGATGAGCCACTGGCACGAACAGAATTAGAATATTTAATTAAAGCCAGTCCCGTTCTTAAAGACGTAGCTGTCACAATTTATCAGGCAGAAGATATTAAGCAGGCTCAGAAAGAATTATTGAAGAACAAAATTGATTTAATGTTTTTGGATATTTCGCTTAATGAAGAAAATGGCTTTGAATTGGCGGATGAATTAAAGTTGTCTTATTCACCATTGATTATCTTTTCGACGGCATATGATGAATATGCGATTCAGGCTTTTGATGTTGGTGCATTAGATTATATCCTGAAGCCGTTTGAGCAAGAACGGATTGATCAGTCACTAACTAAAGCACTGCAGGTAATTAATTCTCGTAAGCAGCCCAGTCCGAATAATTCCGAGCAGCCGGTAAGTGATATACTCAGTATCGAATTGGCTGACCGTAACATTGTGATTAAAACAAGTGCGTTAATTACGGCGACTATTAATCGTGGCATATTGACAATTTCGACTGCTCAAAACCATTATCAAACTAAACAAACTTTGGCTTGGCTAAAAAAGCGGCTTACGCAGCCTAAATTTATGCAAGTACACCGGAATGCAATCATTAATGTCGAAGAGGTAAAGGAAGTTCAGCCATGGTTTAATCATACGCTTTTGTTAGTGATGAGTAACGGTGAAAAAATACAGGTTGGACGGTCGTACCGTAAGGACTTAAGTCAGCGACTGGGAATGTAATATTAGTCACGTTAATTTAAGGGCAGTTCACGAGCCAATTTTTGCAGTTCGGCTTGAATTTGCACTCAAAAACTCGCTTTTCTAGTATCTTTAACATTGAAAATAAGAAATTCAGAAAGGACGAGTAAGATGAAAAGAAAAGAAGATAAGCACCAATCAGCACCACTGTTATTTCAAATGTTGATTTATGCCACAATCTTATTTGTGTCACAATTAATCTCAGAAATGATGCCAAAGAATTTTCCGGTGCCCACACCGGTAATTGGTTTAGTTTTATTGTATGTGTTGTTGACAGCACACGTTATTAAAATTGAATGGGTTGATTCTTTTGGTAGTGCACTAATTTCATTAATTAGTTTTATGTTTGTTCCGTCAGGAATTTCAATTGCTGCCAACCTTGATATTATGAAAGCCCAAGGTGTGCAACTCGTGTTGGTAATTTTACTATCAACGGTAATTCTGTTGGTCGTAACAGCTTATACTACAAGAGCATTGCTTTGGCTTAAAAAGAAATTGACTGCAGTTAAATTGAATGGCACCTCGCAAGGTGTTAAGACAGGAGGTGGCAAATAATGTCATATATAAGTAATCCCTTATTTGGAGTCTTTTTATCTTTGCTGGTCTTTTTAATCGGTAAATGGCTATTTAAAAAATCGCATGGTTTGTTTATTTTTCAGCCTTTGTTTGTTGCAATGGTCTTGGGAATTGCCATTTTAGTAGTACTAGGTAAGTACTTTGATGTTTCAACTGCTCAGGTTTATGCTAAGGCATATAAGCCTGGTGGCGATATTATCTTCTGGTTTATTACTCCAGCAACAATTGCGTTTGCAGTTCCTTTATATAAACGAAATGATGTTGTTAAAAAGAATTGGGGCATTATTTTACTGAGTTTAATTATTGGTACCTTTATTTCATTAATTTTAATTACTTTGATTTCTAAAGCGGTCGGTCTTGATGAAGTTGGCATTAGATCAATGCTTAGTCAATCAGCAACAACCGCGATTGCAATGCCGTTAACAACTTCAATTGGTGGTAATGCTTCAATTACCGCGATGGCTTGCATTCTTAATGCTGTTGTAATCTATGCTTTGGGTAAGCAAATGGTTAAATGGTTTAAGCTTGATAGTGATCCAATGGGAACAGGTCTTGGTCTAGGAGCAGCAGGTCACACAATTGGCTCTGCATTTGGATTAGAGCTTGGTTCCGTTCAAGGTGCGATGGCTGCTGTTGCTGTGGTGGCTACGGGATTAGTAGATAACTTGCTTGTTCCGGTATTTGCTCATATGCTGGGCTTATAATTATTGGTAATGGACAAATATTGTAAAAATTTATTAGTATTCAGTTTACTTACGCACTCAATCTTTGAGTAAAGAAGCTGGTCTGACTTAGTGTCAAGACCAGCTTTTTTTGTATGAGAAAACTAACTTAAACTTCTTGTGCAGCAGCCACCAATTAAGTGTCCCCCAGCCTCAAAATAATCCCAGTGGGCTTCATTGCAACTTGGATTATTGGATTTAATAATTGCTCTAGTGAAAAGCAAGATAAAGAACCAACAACTACAAAGTCAGCTGGTAAAGCTACTGGTGAACAAATTAAGATTGTTGCTCCATTTTCAGGTGAAGTTACGTTAGTTGCGGATACACGGCATGCTGTTGGTTTAAGAAGTGATGACGGAATTGATACAGTTGAACTTAAAGGACAAGCATTTATATCTCATGTGAAAAAGGGGGACCATGTTAATCAAGGCGATTTATTGATGGAAATGGATGTTGCGGCGATTGCAGCAGCAGGATATGATCCTGTAGTTTTAAGTATTGTGACTAATACTAATGATTATATCGACGTTATTTCAACTGTTGATAATTCAGAAATAATTGTTGGTGATAATATTATGGCTGTAATTAAGTAATCTGAAGTTGCTGTGAATATAAGATAATACAAAAGGGAGTAGAATTAATTCTACTCCCTTTGTGATTTATTATTTAATCTGCATGACGCCATTTGGCATCTGTTAAAATTCGGGCAGTTAAAAGACCAATTGGCAAAGCAATAACAATCATTAACGCATTCATAATCCAATAGGCACCAACATTAATGTTAGTAACACCGAAATTAAAAACAGCACGATACATGTATAATCCAGGTACCATGATCACAATTGCGGGTACCGTAATCGCAATTCGCGGAAACCCTACTCGATCACGAACAAAGCTCGCGAGTAAGCCTGCTAAAAGCGCCCCAATAAAAGCAGCAAGGGCAGCAGGCATGTGATTATAATCAACTAAACTTAAACGTAAGGTGTTAGATAGGGCACCGATTAATGCGGCGACAGTTGCCATTGCAGGTTTAGCGTTAAACATTACGGAAAAGCCAAAGACTCCACCAAAACTAGCTAGAATTCTGTAAATTGTTAAAACAGTAGGAGTAAGCTTTAGGTCCGGCATAGCTCCCGGCATTAGATTTAGACTGGTTGCAACGCCCCAGCCAACCATTGTGGCAATCATAATAATCAATCCAGCATACGCTAAACGTTCGAGTCCTGATCGCATATCGAGTTTGGACATATCCAGTCCTGAAGTGATGAAAGGAAAACCCGGGATCACATAAAGCATGGCGCCAATATATCCATAAGCGTGCTGGTAGTCCCAGCCACATAATTTATGACCAAGTAAAAAGCACAGGAAGTAAACCGCACATGAGCTAGCAACGCCTACTGCAATTTTGGCTACAAGTGTAATTTTGTGCTTACCCATCTGACCGCGAATATAGTTACCAATGCCTGCACCAAAGAAGGTACACAGCATTTCTGGTAAGCCGCCACCAAGTAAAAAAATAAAACAGCAGCAAGCAAGTCCCGCACTCAAAGCTGCAATTGTCAGCGGGTAGGTAACCGTATGGCGTTCAATTTGATTAAGTTCATGATGGATAGCGCCAATTGTTAATTGCTCATTTTTAATTTCAAATTGGCGGACAAATTGTTCCATCTTATTTAATTTATTCATATTAACTTCAGTTGTTGGCAACGACAAGGTTTGCGAGTAGGACTTGTTATTAACGTCGAAGCAGGTGTATTCAATTGAAACTAGACCAATATCAGCTGAACAAGTAATTCCTAGTGCTCGGGCAACAGTATTCATTGAATCGCGTACGCGCCAAGCTCCTGTTCCGCATTCTAGCAGCATAATACCGATTCTACCGACAAGTGAACCTTTTTCAACTAAAGTTGTATCTTTAATTAGCGTATTATCTGGGCTTTTAAAAAATTCTTTCCAATGAATTTTCATATGATGTCTTGCCGACAAATGATGGCGCGTTATAACTGGTTCGTTTTCTTCCATTAGTTAAACAACTTCCTTTTTAATCTTAACAAAGATAAATTAATTTTAGCATAAGAGTGCAAGTCGCATTTTTAAGCAACACATGATTATATTAAACATTTTGATGATGGCCTTGACTGTACAGTAAAAGATTGTGGCATTACGATCGATATTGATAGTGAAAGTTAGACTTGCGGACTGACTTTGATGCACAAGATCCATCTGAGGACTTTTCATATTATGCATTGAAAAGCCGTGTACGTTTATATATTGGTTGTGATATTGCTGCTGGCAGATTCGTTCTCAACCATAGTCTTAACTTTATGCTTGATGAAGCTTGTTTAATTGTAGCGGCTAAGGCCACTAGAATGGCAACGGTTCATTACTTAACGGATTAATTTAAAAGCGCTAGTAAGTAAGCTGGCGCTATTTTATTACTATTTATGCGCATTATTGATTAAAACTGATTTTTTTTGCATATATTTGAGTAAAACTGATTGTCTTTTTAACTGAAACCGAATACAATATCTGCATGAGGTGGAAAAATGTTAACGCAGGAACGGCAAAAGATAATTGAGAATTACGTCAACCAACACCAATTATGTCAAGTTAGCGAATTAGCGCAGATGATTCCTACATCAGAATCGACAATTCGTCGTGATTTGACACAGCTGGAAGGTAACGGATTGATTAAGCGGGTTCATGGTGGTGCCCAATCACTTAAGAACTTTACTCATGATGTGTCCCAGCATATTCGTTTTAATCTGAACCATGAGGACAAAATTCAAATTGCTCGTTATGCGGTTCAACATTATGTGCACAAAAATGATTATCTTTTTATTGATGCAGGAACGACAACCTATGAAATGGTGCCTTTTTTAGCTAAAATTCCGCAAATTACGGTGGTGACTAACGGACTGGAAACAGCATTAGGAATGATTAGCCACGGTATTGAGACGGTTTTCTTAGGTGGAAAAGTCAAAGAAGATACGCATGCGGTTGTTGGTCAATCGGCGATTGACCAGCTGCAGGGGATGAACTTTGCTGCCAGTTTTATCGGCACTAATGGGCTTGATTATCAAGGTAATTTGACAACGCCAGATCTTGAAGAAGCCGCAATTAAAAAATTAGAAATTGCTCATGCTGACCATGCTTATGTACTAACCGATGCTTCTAAAATTGGTGAACGTAATTTTGCAGTTTTTGCCAATAGTAAAGATGTAACCATTGTTACGACCGTGCTTAATGCCGGATTAAAAAAATTATTACCTAATAAAATTAACTTGAGGGAGACTAAATAATGATTTATACAGTTACTGTTAATCCTGCCTTGGATTATGTCATTCAGTTGAAACAAATCAAACATGGTGAGGTTAATCGCAGTAAGAATTGCTCATTTCTAGCAGGTGGTAAAGGCATTAATGTGTCACAAATTCTTAATCAGCTGGGAATTGAAAATACTGCGTGGGGTTTTGTTGGTGGCTTCACGGGTAAAGAACTGGTGCGACAGTTGAATCAACGTCGGATTGTGAATGATTTTGTGACTGTGTCAGATGCAACTCGTGTTAATGTCAAGCTGCATGCTGAAAAAGAAACAGAAGTTAATGCGGCAGGTCCGAATATTACTCAGCAAGAAATTACGGCATTTAAGGATCGTCTTAGTGATTTACAAGCTGGCGATATTGTTGTTTTAAGTGGGTCGTTAGCACCTAATTTGTCAGTTGACTTTTATCAGCAACTGCTGCCAACAATTAAAGAAGCTGGCGCTGAATTTGTCATTGATACAACGGGTAAAGCATTGCTAGAAACTTTAAGTTATCAGCCACTAGTTCTTAAACCTAATCATCATGAATTAGCAGACTTGTTTAATACGACTTTTAATACTGACCGAGAAATGCTTGCTTGCGCGCGCAAATTGTTAGATCAAGGTGCGCAAAATGTCATGGTTTCTATGGCTGCAAGCGGCGGTTACTTGATTACACGTGAGCATATTTATCATGCTAAGGCTGCTATTGGAACAGCTGTTAATTCAGTTGGTGCCGGTGATTCAATGATTGCTGGTTTTGTTGGGACATATGTTAATAGTGGTGATCCGGCTGAAAGCTTCCGTGTTGGAATGGCGTGTGGTGCTGCAACTGCCTTTACTAAAGATATTGCCGTTAAAAGTCAAATTGAAGCTGTTTTACCGCAAATTAATGTAGAACAAATTTCATAAAAAGGAGAATTAATAATGAAAATCAAAGATATTTTAGCTCCTGAGTCCATGATTATGGCGTTGAAAGCAACTAATAAGGAAGCTGCAATTAAAGAGATGGCCGACTTAGAGGTTGACACAGGAATTGTTAATAACGAAGATGAATTTATTAAGTCAATCTGGGAACGTGAAAATGAGTCAACGACGGGGATTGGTGATGGCATTGCAATGCCTCATGCCCGCAATAAGTCAATTAATAAAACTCGCGTTTTGTTTGCCAAAAGTGATGCAGGAATTGATTATAATTCGCTTGATGGTAAACCAGTCAACTTGTTCTTTATGATTACTGCGCCAGCTGGTGCTGACAATACGCACTTGGAAGCTTTAGCTAAGTTATCCGGGTTACTGATTAATCCAGATTTAGTTAGTGCATTAAAAAAGGCACAGACCCCTGAAGAAGTAATTGCTTTGTTTGAACAGGCGGAGGCTAAAAAAGATGCTGAAAAAGCGGCAGAGCAGGCTAAAAAAGCTTCTGCCGGAAATGATACTGAAAAGCCACTGATTGTTGGGGTTACTGCTTGTATTAATGGGATTGCTCATACTTATATGGCTCAAGAAGCATTAATTAAAGCTGGTAAAAAGCTCGGTGCTGATGTCCGTATTGAGACCAACGGTTCAGAGGGTGTTAAGGACAAGTTAACGGCTGATGAAATTCGCAGAGCTAAGGGAGTGGTGATTGCTTCTGATAAAAAAGTCGATATGCCACGTTTTAATGGTAAGCCACTGATTAGTCGACCAGTTGTTGATGGAATTAATAAGCCCGATGAATTAGTGACCGCAGTTTTGGATGGTCAGGCTAGTGTTTACCATTCGGATAGTCAGGCAGCAACTGCTGATGATAGTTCTAAGAAGGGAATATGGGGGTCGATTTATCAAAACTTGATGAACGGCGTTTCTCACATGTTGCCGTTTGTCATCGGTGGTGGAATTTTGATGGCAATTTCCTTTATTGTTGAGAACTATGCTGGAGGTCCTAAATCACCTGCCTTCATTTTCTTAAATAATGCCGGAAACATGGCCTTTGCTTTCATGGTGCCAATTTTGTCAGGATATATTGCTGAATCGATTGGTGACTTGCCTGCCTTGATGCCCGGTTTTGTTGGTGGCTTTATGGCGACAGTTTACAGCGGCTCATATGGCGGTGCTTATGTTGCCAACGTGGTAACTAATGCTAAGTCGCCTGCAGGTTTCTTGGGTGGTCTGGCTTCAGGATTTATTGCCGGCTATTTAGTTGTGGGTTTAAAGAAACTATTTACTAAATTACCTAAGTCGCTTGAAGGTATGAAGCCGATGCTGATATATCCAATTTTGAGTTTACTCTTTATTGCACTTATTATGTATTACATTGTTAACCCGATTTTTAGTAGTATTAACTTTGCAATTACTAGCTTTTTGAATCAGATGGGTACAGGCAATTTAGTTGTTTTAACAACAATTTTGGCAGGAATGATGTCCATTGATATGGGTGGACCTTTCAACAAGGCGGCTTACGTCTTTGCTTCTGGTGCTTTTGCTAATGATCCCCATTCAACGGTAGCTGCTGTTATGATGGCTGCTGTTATGGTTGGTGGCATGGTGCCACCATTTGCCACGGCAATTGGGACGACTTTCTTTAAGAATAAGTACACTGAAGATGAGCGCCGTGCCGGTGTTACTAATTGGATTTTAGGCTTTTCCTTTATTACTGAAGGAGCAATTCCATTTGCTGCCGCTGATGCGGGACATGTTATTCCATCATGTATTATCGGATCAGCTGTTGGTGGTGCTTTAGTTGGTTTATGGCGCATTGGTGTTCCCGCTCCTCACGGTGGTCTGTGGGTATCACCACTTGCTAATCATATCGTTCTTTACTTTGTTGCAACAATTGTTGGTTCGATTGTCGCTGGCGTGATTTTAGGCTTGTGGAAAAAGCCAGTGGATGATAAGTAAATTGTCGATTTTACGCGCTTATTTGAAATAAAAATAATTAAGTAAAAAAGTAATCAAATTGTAACTAAATAGGAATGATACGTCACTTTAGGGTGGCGTATTTTTAGTGTATAATTGTTATTAATTGTAAGTGAATTTGTAAGTGAATTGTTGCGGCTGGACTTTTTGACTATTCCGTAGACTTGTAAGGTTAGAGAGGGATGTAGCTAATGAAAAAATTAGTTAAATTTAAAAAATTAGCGGCTTTAACAGTTTTGCTTAGTGTAGTGCTTTTAACATTAAGTGCTTGTGCGCAGATGCCAAAAAAGAATGGGAAAATTTCAATTATTACTACAACTAATGTGTATGCTGATATTGCGCAGAATGTGGTTGGTAAATACGGTCATGCCGAAGCAATTATCACAAAAGGGGCAATGGACCCACATGATTTTGAACCGACAACTAACGATGCTAAGGAATTGGCAACGGCTGATATTGTTGTTGCTAATGGCTTGGGCTATGATAGTTGGATGAACAAATTGGCGTCTGCTGTGGATAAGAAGGCGGTTTTGGTTGGTGAAGATCTGATGGGACTGCATAAAGGTGCTAATCCTCACATTTGGTATAATCTAACAATGCCAACTAAATATGTTGCTTATTTGGTTACTAAATTGTCCCATCTGGATCCAAAACATGCTGCTGCTTATCGTACTAATGGTCAGCGTTACTTAGCTAAAATTGCTGCTATTCAGAAGATAGCAGCTAAAATTGATGGCAAAAGCAGTAAACCAGTTTATGTGAGTGAACCTGTTTTTGATTATGCACTGGAGGCTGCTCATTTGCGGGTGGCTGACCGTGATTTTGAACAGGCAATTCAAAATAATACGGATCCTAGTCCAGCGACTGTCCAGACGATGACAGATAATATTAAAAAGCGTAAAATTGCCTTTTTTGTTGATAATGCTCAAACATCAAGCACAACAGTTACTAATTTTATTAAACTGGCAAAAGAGCAGGCAATTCCTGTATTAGTAGTGCGGGAAACAATCCCTGATAATATGACCTACCTGGAATGGATGCGGACAAATTATCAAAAATTAGCACAGGTTGTTAAAAAAGGAGAAAATTAACATGAAGAAATTACTCACGGCGATAGTACTAGCTGCCAGTCTAGCAACTTCATCTGTTGTATGGTCAACGCAAGTTCAGGCCAGCACGATTAATGACACAGCTAAGCAAGATAGTTACAGTGGGGTTACTTACCTGTATAAAATGTTGCAGCAAGAGGGAATCGCATATAATTGCTTTTATACAAATAATAAATTTGGGTATCGTAATGGTAAGCCGGAAGGAATTGTCATTCATGAAACGGCAACCCCTAATGCGACAGCTCATGATGAAGCAATTTACTTTAATCGTGAATGGATGAATATCGACGCTTACGTTCATGCATTTGTTGATAAAAATGGTGTAATCCAGATGATGACACCAAATTATGGTACTTGGGGTGCTGGTCCAGTAGCCAATAGTAGATTTATCCAAGTGGAATTATGTGAGGAAAATAATCTAGCTGACTTTGCTAAAGGTGTTAATAATGATGCTGTTTATGTGGCACAATTATTGCATCGGTATGATTTGGTACCTACTAATGCTGTTCATGATGGTCAGGGGACAATTTGGTCACACCACGCTGTTTCCAAATTCTTAGGCGGCACTAATCATACAGATCCTGATGGCTATTTTGCTAAGTGGGGTTATTCAATGGATGACTTTTGTGATTTAGTCAAGTATTACTATGACCAGCAGCCAGCAAACACACCAGTAGCACCAGCCGCTACTACGCCTACGCAGCCGACTTTACCAGATCCAGTTGCAACTAAGGTTTTGATGCATGATGCGCTGATTTATGATGAAGATGGTAAGGTTACAGATGCTGCACTTGAGCAAGCAGGAGCAAAATTAACGCTTTATGGTGATAAGATGATTGCTGGGCGTAAATACCTGCGGATTGGCGTCAATCAATACGTTGTTGCTAGCAACGTCGAAGGTAGTTTACGTTACTTAACGCACAACGCTTACTTGTATGATAATAATGGTAAGCGCATTGGTACTAGTAAATTTTACCGCGGCAAATATCTTAGAACCTATGGCGGTCGCGTTAAGATTAATGGGTACAAATATTATCAAATTGATGTTAATCAATTTGTCAAAGTCGGCAACTTTTAAGCTAATAAGGTTAAATAAAGGGAGTGCAAATTTGGCTGATATTTTAGAAGTAACTGATCTTACGATGAGTTTTGATAAAAAGACAGTTTTTAAAAATTTAAATTTCAAATTAAAAAAAGGGTCAATGACTGCGCTCTTAGGACCTAATGGTGCAGGAAAAACAACATTGATTAATATTTTAATGAAGATACTAGTGCCAACTAGTGGCTTGTTTAAGTTTGCTCCAGGTGTTCGTTTAGGCTATGTTCCCCAGTTTCGGAATATTGATGCAGAATATCCACTATCAATTGAAGCGTTTATTGGTTTAAATACGCCAATTATTAAAACTGCCAAAATTAAACGGGCAATAACAACACAATTGCAAGAAACTAACTTGTACCAAATTAAAAATGTCCGAATGGGAGAAGCATCAGGTGGTCAAAAGCAGCGGGCATACTTAGCCCAAGCATTACTTGATAATCCCAATATTATTATTTTGGATGAAGCTACGGCGAGTTTAGATCCTGTTGCTAAAGATGAATTAATGGGTTTAATTCAGCATTTGAATGAAAAACATCAAATGACAGTTTTATTTGTTACTCATGATGTGCCACTGGCGCGTAAATATATGAAAAATTATTTGTATTTAAATCGTGGCAATATCGAACAAGGGGAGATGGAACAGTTTGAGGAGGCGTACGAATAATGTTTGCTTTACCATTTATGCGTAATGCTTTTTTGGCTAGTACATTTATTGCGATTACCTGTGGGACAGTTGGTGTTTATGTGGTAGCACGCAACTTTAGTTTTTTAGCTCATACATTATCAGAAATTGGCTTTGCTGGTGCGGCATTTGCAGTCTGGCTGGGAATTGGTCCTTTATGGGGAATGTTATTGTTTACGCTGCTGGGGTCAGTCAGTGTTGGTGAATTATCTCTTCATAGTGAGCAAAAAGAATCATCAATTAGTGCAATTTCAGCACTTTTTATTGGTCTAGGTGTGCTATTTTTGGCAATTTCTGGTGCTAACAGTAATTATGCGACTAACATTTTGTTTGGCAGTATTATTGGGGTTGATAATCAAGGGGTCGTTCAGCTGGTTGTTTTGTCAGTAATTGTTTTGTTGATGATTTTTGCAATTCAGCGGCCGCTGAATTTTGATTCATTTGATCATATTGGTGCATTAGCACATGGTGTCAGAACAGGTTTAGTCAGTGTGATTTTTTTAATTGCCTTGGCAATGTCTGTATCAATTGGCGCGCAAATCGTAGGCTCATTGTTGGTCTTCATTTTATTAACATTGCCGCCAGCAACAGCTAATTATATTGGTAAAACTGTGTGGTCGATGATTGGCTGGTCTGTTTTCTTTGCCTTAATCGGTGTTTGGTTGGGACTTTATTTGGGCTTTATGACCAACTTACCAGTAACTTTTTTTATTGCAGTAATTGAAGTTTTTATTTATCTAGTGACTTATTTCACTCATTTGCTTAGACATAATTTATAGATAATAAGCTGACTTATTTATGATGATAAATTAGCTTATATTTAGATTGTGAAAAATAATACATTACAATTGCTGATATTTAAACATTCTTTAATAAATTTCACTAACTATCGGAAGCACTTTCATGTATAATAAAGGTGAATAATAATTTTAATAATTTTATATAAAAGGAGATCTTTTAAATGACAGCTTATTATAATGGTTTTCCCCAAAGTGATCGTAACGAAGCAATCAATATGATTAATGTTGATGAACTTGAGGAACGTGCAAAAGAAATTATGCCAGAAGGAGCATATTATTACATTGCTTCAGGTTCAGAAAATGAGTGGACATGGCGTAACAATACTTATGCTTTCAACCATTTTCAAATTGTACCGCGGGCTTTAACCAATATGGATAATCCACAAACTGATACTGAGTTTATGGGAATGAAATTAAAGACCCCAATTATGATTTCACCAATTGCTTGTCATGGAATTGCGCATAAGGATGCTGAAGTTGCTACTCAAAAGGGTGCAGCAGCTGCTGGAGCATTGTTCTCATCAAGTACTTATGGCAATAAGAGTGTTGAAGAGATTGCAGCTGCAGCTCCAGATGCACCACGTTTCTTCCAACTTTACTTAAGTAAAGATTGGGAATTTAACAAGATGGTCTTTGATGCGATTAAGAAGGCTGGCTATAAGGGTATTTTCTTAACAGTTGATGCACTTGTTTCTGGTTATCGTGAAGCTAACTTGAGAACTAAGTTTGCCTACCCAGTTCCACTAGACTTTTTTACTCGTTATCAAGGTGGTAAGGGTGAAGGTCAAACTGTTGCACAAATGTATGCTTCATCTGCTCAGAAGATTGGTCCAGATGATGTTAAGCGAATTAAGGAAATGTCTGGCTTGCCAGTATTTGTTAAGGGAGTTGTCTGTGCTGAAGATGCTTACTTAGCAATGGGTGCCGGTGCAGATGGGATCTATGTAACTAATCATGGTGGTCGTGAAGTTGATAGTGGCCCAGCAACCATTGATATGTTGCCAGAAATTGCTAAGGCCGTTAACCACCGGGTTCCAATTATCTTTGATTCTGGCGTTCGTCGTGGTTCACACGTCTTCAAGGCTTTGGCTTTAGGAGCTGATATAGTTGGTATTGGCCGTCCTTACCTTTATGCATTAGCTCTTGGTGGTGCTAAGGGAGTTGAATCAGTTATTAAGCAATTGAATGATGAATTAGTAATTGATATGCAATTAACTGGCTGTAAGACAATTGAAGATGTTAAGCATGCACGTTTGACACATATTGATTATACCGCTGATAATTTGAAGTCAAATACTGATCCTTCAAGAATTAAGCCTTATCCTGTAACTAAGGATAATCAAATTAAGGAAGACGACTCAGATGCCGTTTCAGGTGCTTCACAAGCTTAAAAGTTTAATTTAAATAATTTTAAAAACTGATGTAGGTGTGAGACTTGCATCAGTTTTTTGTTGGAAAAAACTGAAATAACCCTAAATTTACTTGATGTAACATGATAATTGCGTTACTTTGATGATTTTAACTGGTAAGTTATTGTTTAGAAAGGATGGTAAGGTGTAAATGGAATTTGCTCGGATTTTATGTGAAAAAAGAAAAGAGTTGCATTTAACGCAGCAGCAGTTGGCCGATAAATTGCACGTGACGCGGCAAACGCTGTCGCGGTGGGAGAATTCTCTCAGTTATCCCAACTTAGATACGCTAGTAGAACTCAGTAATATTTTAGCAATTTCTTTGGACACTTTATTGAAAGGAGACGATAACGTAATGGTGAAAAAGATTAGTTCAGATGTCAAAGATAAACGCAAATATCGACGCTATCTGATAACAATTATTAGTATTTTGTGTGTTGTTTTATTGTGGTTATGTGTTTTAGGCTGGGGTCGGGCGAATCAAGTTGAGCTGGTTGACCGCTTTAATCCTTTTTTGGCAACTAAATATGGTTACGCGACTTTGCCAGATAAGGTGACGCTAAAAAAGGAACGCGGAATTGAACAACATGGTAAGACTAAGAAAAAAGTCTGGCTTAATGTTCCGCAACCAGTTGAAGCATGTGTTTATGATGGTCCATTTGGCAAGGGGTCATGGTTAAAATTTCAGACTGGTGAATATGATAAGCAGCATCGTTGGGTCTATATAATGCATAAGGGCTCGTATGTCTATGAGACGCATTTAATTAAGAAAAGTGAAATACCAGTGCAGATGCGAGAAAAAATATCTGATGATTATTGGCCGTATAAAGAAACTCGGGGACCAGAAGGATTAGAGCCTAGAACTGATAATAGGATACCGTGGTGGCCATTTAGTTAAGATTAATCTCACAGATAAATCATTATTTTTTAATATTTATGCAAAAAAGATTGGACAAATACAAAATTTCTGTTATAATTCTTACTTAAATAGCTTAAGAGTAGTAACTTGTTTTTTCTATTAGCGAGTCTGCAGTTGGTGGAAGGCAGATTAGAATAATTAGTGAAGGCGTGCTTAAGCCACAACTTAGGAATTTAATAAGCGGATACTTAGCTATCAATGAGAGTGGTACCGCGGGTAAAAACTCGTCTCTTCTTACATTATTGTAAGAAGGGGCGAGTTTTTTTATATCTGGGAGGTTAAAAATGAATTTAGAAAATAAACGACGATGTAACCAGGGTAGTTCATTTTTAATCAGATTAAGATCAAGAAGTGAGGAATAAGCTATGAAAAAGGCAATTAAATGGCTCAAGGCTGCCTTAGTGATGCTGGTAACACTGACAATGTTAGTTAATTGTGTTAGCGGCGTTCAGGCAGCTCAAGCACCAAAAGCAACGGATAATTATTTACAAAAGGTTAAACAAAAAGGCGAGTTAATTATGGGGACTAGTCCTGATTTTCCGCCTTATGAATTTGTCAAGAATGTTAATGGTAAGTCAAAAGTATACGGCATGGATATTGAGGTAGGTAAAAAAATTGCCCATGACATGGGTGTTAAGCTCGTTGTTAAGACCATGGACTTTGATTCATTGTTGGTGGCTCTAGAAACTGGTAAAATCGACATGGTTATTTCTGGGATGTCGGCTTCACCTAAACGGGCAAAGAGTGTTGCCTTTAGTCAGGTCTATTATGCCAGTGGTCAAGACTTGATTATCAGAAAGGCTGATGCAGGTAAATATCATGATTTCCATTCCTTTGATGGTAAAACAATTGCTGCACAAACAGGCAGTCTGCAAAGTGATTTAATTAAACAGCAAGCACCCAAGGTAACGCTAAAAACAATGGATAAAGACAGCGACTTGATTTTAGCATTGCAGACACATAAGTTTGATGCTGTTGCGGTTGACTCAGCTTCAGCCGATGCTTATGTTAAAAATACAACGGGGATTACCAATATTCGTTCGGGCTTTAAGGACAAATCAGTTGGCTCGTCCGTTGCCTTTCATAAGGGTGCCCAAAGCTTAGTTAATGCAGCCAATAAATCAATTGACGAGATTAAAGCAAAGAATCTAATTAAAAAAGATTATTTGCCAATGGCAGGTAAATATTTGGCATCTAATGGCAAGTCCAAAAAGTCAGCAAAAATTGATAATTCAATGTGGGCATATAAAGACTTCTTTGTTGCTGGTGTGGGTTATACCTTATTTATTTCCGCAATTTCTGTCTTTTTCGGGTTCTTACTTGGTGCTATTCTTGCGTTTATGCGTTTGAGCCGTAATAAAGTTGCTCATTCGATTGCTACAGCTTATATTGAATTTGTCCGTGGTACACCTCTGATGGTGCAGTTGCTCTTTATCTACTTTGGCTTAGGACTAGTGGTTAATATTCCGGCACTACTATCTGGGATTATTGCGGTTTCGCTTAACTCGGCTTCGTATGTTGCAGAAGTTATTCGTTCAGGGATTAACTCGATTGCACTGGGACAAACTGAGGCTTCCCGGTCTTTAGGAATGTCGCGGACAGAAACAATGCGTTATGTCATTATGCCGCAAGCCATGAAAAACATTTGGCCAGCTTTGGGGAATGAATTTGTTTCCTTAATTAAGGAGAGCTCAATCGTGTCGGTTATTGGAGTTAAGGATTTGATTTATCAATCAAGAATCGTGCAGGCTGATACTTATCGGGGCGTAATGCCGTTAGTAATTACGATGATTTTGTACTTTATCATTACGTTTAGTTTATCGAGTTTGATGAAGGTATTTGAAGGGAAGATGAAACATGAGTAACGAAGAACCACTGATTAAAGTTGAGCATTTAAAGAAGACTTTTGGTGATAACGAAGTTTTAAAAGATATTAACGCTGACGTTAAGGATGGTCAGGTTATCTGCTTAATTGGACCATCGGGTGCAGGTAAAAGTACTTTTTTGCGGTGCTTGAATTTATTAGATCAACCAACTTCTGGTAAGGTGATTTTTGAAGATAAAGAATTAACTGCCTTGAGTGAAGACGAGCTGAATACTTTGCGGGAAAAGATGGGTATGGTATTCCAACAATTTAACCTTTTTCCACATATGAGTGTTATAGAAAATCTGAAATTGGCACCGATGAAGGTTAAACATGTAACTGATGAAGCGGCAACAGCTAAAGCTAAAGAGTTACTTGCGCAAGTAGGATTGGCTGATAAGGCTGATGCGTTCCCTGCTAGTTTATCGGGAGGTCAGCAGCAACGGGTGGCCATTGCACGGGCATTGGCAATGGATCCAGAAATGATGCTTTTTGATGAGCCAACCTCGGCACTTGATCCGGAAATGGTTGGAGAAGTATTGAAGGTTATGCAGGATTTGGCCCAAAAAGGGATGACAATGGTTGTCGTTACTCACGAAATGGGCTTTGCGAAGAATGTGGCTGACCAAGTTTGGTTTATGGCAGATGGGTATATTCAAGAAAAAGCAACACCAAGTGAGTTCTTTGCTCAGCCAAAGACAGCACGGGCGCAAGACTTTTTGGCTAAGGTTTTAGAAGCATAGAGGCTATATAAATGGAAGACAAAAAAGCACTTAAGATATTGTCTGATTTAATTAGTATTGAATCGACTAACGATCACGAAACAGCGGTAGCCGATTATCTGGTTAATTTGTTTAAAGATTATCCGGTAAAAATCACGCGGGTTACTTATGCCGAAGATCGTGATAATTTGGTTATTGAGATGGGGAATGAAGGACCACTGTTAGGCTTTTCTGGTCATGAAGACGTAGTTTCCGCAGGCAGCCTAGATAATTGGCAAACACCACCGTTTACTGCGACCATTAAAAACGGCAACTTATATGGTCGCGGCGCTAGTGATATGAAGTCAGGCCTAGCTGCCATGGTTGTGGCAATGCTGGATTTACTAAACAGTGGTCAAAAATTACCGGGTCGAATTCGGCTGCTGGCATCAGTAGGTGAAGAAACTGGTGAATATGGTGCAGCTCAACTAACTAAAGAAGGCTATGTTGACGATCTTGATGGCTTAATTATTGGCGAAGCATCTAACTGTGATATTGTAGTGACGCACAAGGGCGTCATTGATTATTATGTGACTTCTAAAGGTGTGACAGTTCATTCATCAACACCAGAGAAGGGTAAAAATGCTATTATGCCATTAGTTGCTTTTGCCCAAAAGGCGCAAGCCAAGATGGACAGCCATAATCAAGTAGACCCAGTTTTGGGTCCCTTGACTCATGTGATTAGTCAAATTCAGGGTGGTAGCCAGATTAACTCAGTTCCAGATAGTGCTTGGCTTTCAGGCAATATTAGAACGACGCCACTTTATCCGAATGACCAGATTTACAAGGAACTTGAAGAGATCGTAGCTGAGTTGAACCAGCAGGGAGCAGAGCTGGCAATTCGTTATAGTTTCCCAGAGGTGCCATTACCTAACCAAAAGCACACTAAGCTTGCCAAGTTAACGCAGGCTGTTATTAAGGAAAAGCTGGATTATGGTGGTAATTTTGTTGCTGATACAGGCGCAACAGATGCTTCGGAATATATCCGCTCTGTTGGCGATTTTCCGATTATAATTATGGGACCGGCACCGGGAGATGTTGCCCATGAACCTAATGAATATACGCCGGTAAGTAATTATTTAGCGGGCTGTGAGCTTTACCAAGATTTGGCTTGGAAGTTCTGGCAAGAATATACAAAATAATAAAAAAGATACAATATCAATAAAGATATCGTATCTTTTTTTGATTAGCATAATATGGTGCTGAGATATGCTAAAATTAATTTGATTTTTGTATACGGGGGAATTCAATGATAGCTTTATTTAAAACGTTGTTACGACAAAAAAATTGGTTAACTTACAGGATACTGTTATTGCAATTACTAGCTACGTTGTTTTTTTCATTTATCATTGATTTGAGTTATTCAGCTAAAAGTCGCTTAAGTTTATATCCTGATAGTTTTGTTACTGCATTTATTTTATTTTTTGTGTTAGCGAATATTATTTATCTTGGGATCACTTGCTGGCAAAATGAAAAATTTAATCATAACCAGACGTGGCGATTAATCCCATTGCATGATAGTCAATTATATTTAACTAATACAATTTCTTCTGGAATTGCCTTTATCTATCTTGATCTTTTATTGGGAATTGAACTGGCATTAATATTAGTGATATTTTACCCATTTGATGGATATACTCGGCAACAGGTAGCTGCTTTTGGTTATTGGGTCACGCACTTAACGTGGTTAAAATGTGGGAAGTTATTATTGGCTGCACTACTATTATTACTTATTGGTCTAGCTGTCTATTTAACTGTCAGCTTTTTAAATTTTAGTAGTCATGCCGTAATTGACTTTTGGCCGGGTAAGTCGCATCAAATTATCACTTGGCTGGTACGGTTAATAATGATTATATTAGTTAGTGGATTATTGGTGATTAGTTATAACATTTGGTGGGATGTGTCCGCTAATATCGGTCATTTTTTAACTGGAAGTTCTTATCAGGATATGGAAATGACGATACCTAAAATTAGCATAAGCGGAGATTTTGGGCTTTTTTTGCTTTATGACGTAATTATACTAGTAATTGATCTTTGGCTTTTTACCCATTATGTTGAAGCTAAAGTTAATAGATAAATATAAAGTATTAATATATAGCATTAAAAAAATGCATACAATTATAATTTGACATTATACATGGATAGCTATACATTATAGCTAGTTATGTATATGCTTTATGCTAATAATGGTATGCTCATCTATAATTTAGTCAACAGATGTTGAATTTTACCTGCTAGTTTAATACTATTTAGAATTTTTGATTAATCCTCTTTATTAGCATCAGCAATATAGAGGATTTATTTTTTGCCTTAATTTGATAAGTCAACAGCAGAATATTCTCAAGATTTGCTAGCAAAAATTAATATTGTGTATCTATATGGTGGTATTAAAAGCTGAATTAGTAAACGTAATTTTAATGTATTGGAATTAGGTATATTAATTTTTAAGACTTGGAGAATGGTATGGGAAACTATTTGAATTTTTACCAAATACTTAGAATCATTTGCAAACATATAATTTTTATTATTACTAGTTTTGTAATTTGTCTGGCTGCTGCAATAGGTATAGATAAATTTGTCATAACACCGCAATATACAGCAACTACACAAATATTGGTCAATCAAAAGAAAGTTGGCTCTGACCTTAATGGGATTTACCAAGGTCAGCAAGCTGATGTCCAAATGATTAATACGTATAAAGATATCATTACTAATCAAGTGGTCTTAAAAGCTGCGAGCCAAAATTTGGCTAATCCAAGTGATATCGTCAAGCCCTATTACGTCAGTGTTAAGCAGCTTCAAAAAGATATTTCGATTACCAGTAATCAAAATTCACAGGTCTTTGCTTTAAATGTAAAAAGTCATAATCCGGATGAAGCAGCTACTATTGCTAATGAGATTGCCAGTGTGTTTAAAAGAAAAATTGGTAAAATCATGAGTATTGACAACGTGATGATTGTTTCTAAGGCCTTACCGGTACGGCAAAAAACATTTCCCAAAACCTCAGTAATGTTATTAATTGGTGCAGGTGTTGGATTGTTAATCGGTTTGAGCTATGCCTTTATTAAAGAAATAACCGATACAACTATTAAAGGAAATGAATTCTTGACTACCGAACTTGGATTGCCAAACCTAGGCCATATCTTTAGAATACGGCCAATCCAGAATTACAAACGGTATCGTTGAGTTTTAATTATCACGAAGGATAGTTATTATGTTTCATCGCAAAAAATCTACTAGGAGTAGAAAAAATAAAGTTAAGTTAATTACTGATATTGATCCGAGAAATATTGTTTCTGAACAATTTAGAACGATTTTAACAAACATAAATTTTTCAGCGGTTAATCATGAATTAAAGACAATTCTGATTACTTCTTCGCAAGCTAATGAAGGTAAGTCGACTATTTCTGCAAATTTAGCAGTTAGTTGGGCTAAACAAGGTCGCAAAGTTTTATTGATTGACGCGGATTTACGTCAAGCAACAATTCAAAGCATATTTGGCTTGCGTAATAGTCGAAAAGGCTTGTCAACAATTCTAGCAAGTGATAAAAGTTTTGACTTAGTGGTGCAGCAGAGCCTAGTGAATAATTTATCAATAATTGCAAGTGGTCCTATTCCGCCTAATCCAGCGGCGCTTTTAGGATCAAGACGAATGGAAGAGTTGCTTGCCTATTTTAGAAATTATTATGATTTGTTAGTTTTAGATGTTCCGCCAGTATTGCCAGTAACAGATACACGAGTCATTTCTCCAAAAGTAGATGGTGTTGTGTTGGTTGTTCGTCAAGGTCAAGCTCAAAAAGCTGCTGTTAAGCAGTCTGTGGAACTTTTGCAAACAGCAAAAGCTAATTTATTAGGCTATGTACTAAATGATGTAGTGCCTAACTATCATGCATATCGCAAATAATTTCTGAAGTATACATCAATAAATTATATCGGTAATCATTAAGCTAAAACGTAATCCGAAATTTTTAAAAAATTCCGAACTATTCAATAAAAAATCAAAGAGATTATAAATTTATTGTAGTAAGGAAGCGGGGAAAATGGAACTTAAAAATAAAATTTTGATAAATCAAAATATGATTAATGAGCGGAATCTGTATTGCTTTTTAAAAAGAGGTTTTGATATTGCCCTAAGCCTAATTGCGCTACTAATTTTAAGTCCACTCTTTTTTGTGATTGCAATTGCTATTAAATTAGACAAGAGTTCACCAGGACCAATTTTTTATTCTCAAATTCGAATTGGCAAAAATGGTCATAAATTTAGAATGTATAAATTTAGGTCAATGGTAGTTGATGCGGATAAACAGTTCAGTGGATTACTTCATAAAAATGAGATTACTGGGGCAATGTTTAAAATGAAGAATGATCCACGCGTAACTAAAGTGGGTAGAATAATTAGGAAGCATAGCTTAGATGAATTGCCGCAGCTATGGAATGTATTAAAGGGCGACATGACTCTAGTTGGGCCACGACCACCGTTAGAACGTGAAATAACTCAGTATACCAATTTTGATATGCAAAGACTGGTAGTTAAACCAGGATGTACAGGTTTGTGGCAGGTTACAGGAAGAAATGCGGTTAGTTTTTATGAAATGGTCAAAATAGATATTATCTATATCAATAAAGCTAGTCTTTGGCTAGACATGCAAATTTTACTAAAAACCATTTTTGTCGTTTGTTTTCCTAATACGACCTATTAGATAAAAAAGGAATTACTTATGAAAATTTGTTTGGTTGGCTCTAGTGGCGGTCATTTAACTCATTTATATATGCTTAAAAAATTTTGGCAAGATAAAGATCGCTTCTGGGTTACTTTTCCTAAAGATGATGCTGTAAATTTGTTGGCTAGAGAAAAAATGTATTCGTGTTATTTTCCAACCAATCGAAATTTCAAAAATTTAATCAGGAATACTTTTTTAGCAATTAAAATCCTTAAAAAAGAAAGACCAAATTTGATAATTTCTTCTGGTGCGGCGGTGGCTGTTCCGTTCTTTTATATTGGCAAGCTATTGGGAATGAAGACCGTTTATATTGAAGTATTTGACAGAATAAACAAGGCCACATTAACGGGAAAACTTGTTTATCCTGTTACTGACTTGTTTATTGTTCAGTGGGAAGAAATGAAGCAGGTTTATCCCAAGGCAAAAAATTTAGGAAGTATTTTTTGATGATTTTTGTAACTGTCGGTACGCATGAACAACCGTTTAACCGTTTAATCAAGAAAATCGACCAATTAAAGGCGCAAAATAAAATTACGGATGAAGTATTCATTCAAATTGGTTATAGTACTTATTTGCCTAAAAGTTGCCGGTATGAAAAATTCATTTCACCAGCTAAAATGCAGGCACTAATTAATCAAGCTTCTGTAATTATTACTCATGGCGGGCCATCTTCTTTTATTGAAGTCATTAGACAAGATAAAACGCCAATTGTGGTTCCGCGTCAGGAAAAATTCAACGAACACGTTAATGATCACCAATTAATCTTTTGTACTGAGTTACAAAAACGTGGTTTTCCTATTAACGTTATTACCAATATTGAAGATTTGGCTGAAGCAATTCGGTCGCAAAAGGATAATCAGCATCCCAAGTTTCATAGTAATAATCAAAGCTTTAATCAGAATTTAGCAACTTTAGTTCGCCAATTGTTTTGAGGAAATAGAAAATGATACCTAAAGTTATTAATTACTGCTGGTTTGGCAAGGCATCTTTACCGCCCCAAGTTCAGCGTTGCATAAATTCTTGGCAAAAATATTGCCCAGATTATACGATTATTCAGTGGAATGAAAGTAATTTTGATGTTAACAAGTACAGTTTTACAAAGGAAGCCTATGAAAGACAACAATGGGCTTTTGTCTCAGATGTGGCAAGATTAGACATAATTTATCATTATGGTGGTATCTATTTGGATACTGATGTTGAACTAATTAAAAGTTTGGATTCAGTTTTGGCTGCGGAAGCTTATTTTGGTTGTGAAGATCGGTTTACGGTTAATACTGGTGGGGGCTTTGGCGGCGTTAAGGGTAACAAGTTTATTTTGGCTAATCTTAATGAGTACCAGAGGCTGCATTTTATTAATCAAGATGGTACGTTCAACCAAGTACTTTGCACGGATATAACAACGCACTTGCTAGCAAAAAGCGGATTTAAATTTAATGGGAGTAAGCAAAAGATTGGTAATGTAATTATTTATCCAAGTTCATATTTTTGTCCCGTAAATTTTTGGCGGCAAAAATTAGTTATTAAACCCAATACAATTTCCATCCACCATTATGCTGCTTCGTGGAAAGATGAAAAAAATAAGAGTAAATCAAGTGGTAAGGTGTTAGGGATAAAGAAATATCTGAAGCACTACATTGATTTTCTATGGGGATATGGCACTTATAATAGCCTTAAGCGGTTAATCAAGTGATTTTGTGGCTGTGTAATTGATGATGGGGATTTACGTTTGAAATTAACTACTGTAACTAAATTAATTATCATAATGTCTGTTGTTGTTTCAGTGATGGCAATTTTAAGTGGGGCAGGGATAATCTCTAATTCACTTTCAAGTGCGATTCAAGCAATTGTAAGTATGCTATTAATGCTTGCAATTTTATTTTCAAATAATAAATTTAGTTATTCTTTTATTTTTCTATTTTTATTATCGCTATTTATTTGTCTTATAAACAGTGCGCCGTATATGATTTCGGGTACATTAATGATTACCTTTATTTATGTATTGCGCACGAATGTTGGCATTGATTACAACAAAATATTAAAGTGGCTGGCAGCTGTTGTGGGTATTACATTTGGCCTAATAGTATTAGCTAATTTATTAACTGGTCGGGGTGCAAATGATTTTGAAATGTGGCGCGGCAATGGTTATATTTTTAGAAAATCGTTGGGTTTTACCCATCCTAACGTGGCAATGCAATTATGGTTGGCAGTAGTACTGGACTTTTGTTCTATTGAACGACATAAATTTGAACGTGTGGACAATTTCGTAGTTGGGATTTTAACCTACATTATTTATACGCAAACGCAATCTAGGACTTCAACTTATCTTATTTTGCTTTATTGTGTCATTGCTTTTGGATTAGGGAATAAAATCTATCTTAGAGTTAATCGAACTGTTTCAAAGTTAGTTTGCTTGCTTCCAGTTGCTATCTTTACAATTTCTTTGTGTACCTTATTTTATCGATATTCGCCACTACTAAATAACATTCTCTCAGGCA